>CAZLBO010000001.1:0-28656 GCA_964557725.1 uncultured Bifidobacteriales bacterium
GTAATATTAATTATTAAAGGGGTTTTTGTGGCTTTTCGCAGTAAAGTTAGAGCTCCTTTGTGTAAAACAAGGGGCTTCACGGCTTCTTTGATTTTTTTACCTGTTTACTCCATGTCAAATCTCGGAGAAGCACCTTTAGAATTCCATGAACCTAATAACATAAATACTTAAATTTCTTATCAAAACTTGCCACATCCCTCTGCATTAGAAAGATTATTTTTCGTATTTTGATACTCCGTAACTGTAAAAAACACCACTCGCTTCACACAGATTGTATTATTTTCTTTCATGAAAGACACAAAAACTTATTCTCATAGCCGCAAGTAATAGCATAATTATAAGTGGACGCTGTATGTCAGCCCTTCGAGATGGGAAGCTTAAAACATTAAATTAAGGTGCGACTAATTGAAAAGCATATATTATATATTCCTCCTTTCTCTTTTCTTTTCGAGCTGTAATACAAAAAATATTGAGCAAGTTAAGATTCTGGGCAACAAACAATTCTCTAAAAAACAATGGCTTACCGCAACTCAAGAAGAACGAGGCCAAATGACGTATTCGTTGTTAAAAGGTATTAACCTTAGCAATCTAACTCCAAACGATATCTTAGAATTACTTGGCAAACCAACTGCATATTATGAATACGACGAGTTTCCTGCATATATAATCGGAGAACAATCTATAGAAAGTGATTTAGAACATAGCTACATATTAGCTTTTACTGTAAACCGCAAAACAAATAATATCGATCAATTTATTATCCACCCATGGCCTAGTAGTCATTAAAACCAAAGAAACAACAAATTCACTTTACCATTTCAAGCTCATTCTTCACGGCTTCTTACAAATAATAAAATAAAAGAGAGCGGATCTTATGCCTTCCTTCGTCTTATAGATGAGGACAAATTTAAAAAGGAGGCGAGTAAGTTAGGCGATTTTAGAAAAAGGTGAATCTCATTATTAACTCTATCACCCTTTGTAAACAGAGGTTTACCCCACGCTAAAATCAATAAACATGCTCCCTTCTTTTTAACCCCTCTTACTTCTTAAAAAACCGCCCTGGACCAATATCACGAATACTAGGGCTTGCAGCCTTTGTTCTTCTTCTCATATGCTCTCTGCGTTTATTGTTTTTATGAGGAAAAAGATGGCGGTGGACTTCGTCCTCTTTAAGCTCTTCCAAAAACTGTGAAGACTCAATTTGTGAATTTTTTAAATCCCTATCCTTTTTATTCGCCCACAGCCTTAGCACAACAAAAAAGCCAATAATAGCAGCCACCGCAAACAATAATATAAAAGTGGGCCCTGTAAACATAATTCGTCCTCATTTAACCTTCTCTTCTAATATAAACTTTGTTCTTAGCCCTCTCCCTTAATAAGAGTCTTTTCTCCAAGACTAAAGGGGGTTATATTTGAAGCTGAAACTTGAAAGGGATAACAAATGGAAAATGAAAAGCTTTTAAACCAAATTTTTGATCAAAGCATCAAAGCTGTTATTGGCTGGGAAAAAGAGAAAAGCCTCGGTGGATTAAAGTTACCCCGAGAATCTACCGTGCCACTCGAACAACACATAATTAATTTCTTTTCCCTTCTTGTAGACCCAAGCAATGCAAAAAAAGAACACTCAAACCAAAAGCTAGCAGACCAGCTCCCTTCGCTCCGTCAAAGCTTTGTAAATTACTATAAGCAAAAACCACTCTCAGAACTCACTACCATTGAGTCAAACCTATGTGGAAACTCCACAACTGAGGAAAAAGCAAAGGCAGTTACTTCACTATTCTTGCCTGAAATATTAGAAACGGATTCCGAAATTGTAGAAAAGTGGAAACTAAAAAACGTAACACCCAACCCACAACCAATCCAGTCTACAGAAGTGCTTCTTCAATTAAACGCCTTGTATACCTTTCCGCAAACCATTGATAACGACTTACCTAGTTCCTTAAAAGAAAAATGGGAAATTCTTAAAAAAAACCAAGACCCTAAGTTAGCGGATTACGATCACCCTGTCCCTTTATTTGAAAAAGATGAAGACCACGAATTGATCAACTGCCTTAAGGAGCTTGATGGGGAAATTGCTTTTGAAAAAACACAAGGGATTATTCCTCCAGACTATTTATTCCCCGTATTAATTTCCGTCTCTGTCACCCATCAACATCTCGACTTACTCTGTGGGGATTGGCTTGAATGGCTATTAAAAAAGTATCACTTTAAAAACTTAAAATGCTTTGTTCTCACCGAAAACAAAATAGAACTTATAAAAAGCTCTCTTCTTAAAAAGGACTTTGAAATTTATACCGTTTTAGGGAAATATGCAACTCATTTTAACGCTCTTAAATACTCTCAATTGTTATTTGAAAAAGCCTACCACCTACGCGCAGGTTTTAAACTTGATACGGATGAAGGTATACGTTCAAAAGACCTCTATACCGCCACAGGCAAAACATGGTTGCAAACCATGTGTCATGATTTATGGGGTGGAAAAGGAGAGAATAGCCGTGGAGAATCTTATTACCTAGGAGTGAATGAAGGCGAATATGTAAACAAAAAAGACATTGATGCTTTAGGCTTTGCCGGAGCCTTACGAACCCCCGATGTCAACATTCCTTCTTCCTATTGCGGATCTGAAATTTTTTTCAATAAAGCTTTTGCCCACGGACGTTGTACCGCTCTTTACAATCAGTTTAATACTTTAGAAGAACACATCTCCCACCCTGTCGTTAAAGGAGGAGGCTATGGAATCACCAATGATGGCTTGAGAAAAGCAGTACCCTTTACTTTATCAAAAGTAGGACGAGCCGAGGATCAACAGTTTTACTTCTGTAGCTTAGCAGGGGGTTGTCGTGGAATTTTTAACCCTGATTTGAGAATCGCCCATTACAAAAGTAGTGGGGGAGCGGTCGCACAGGCAGAAGAAAAAACAATTGCCACACGCTTTATTGGAGACATGTATCGACTCATTATTTTTTCCCACATTGTTGAACTATTGCCAGAAATGTATCAACACAAAAACAAGCATAGTTTAAAGCGAGAAATTGACCCTATGCCAGGGGTTTTTGCCGGAAAGATGAGCACTCTACAAGCTTTTTTAAATTTACATTATAAGGCTTATCATTTTTGTACTCAAGGTAAACAGCACTTAGCCCAAACCCTTCTTACCGATGGCATTAACGAATTACTTCAATTAATAAATGAAATTGAAAATGGGACAATTAAACAGGCCCTTTTTAAGGAATCAAAAACCTGGAAGGAATTTATTCAAACCGTAGAAGAGCTAAATGAACCTGACGTTCGCAAAACCTTAGACACTTTTGCCATCTAAGCTAAGGAGCTACCGTCCAATAAGTTTTAGACGGTATTTTAGGATAAAAAACAATACGATTTTCTTCCAACCAAGGCTTATGATGATACTCTGCCCAAAGTTCATGGTTCTTCGCAAAGCCATAGCCTCCATTAAAATCGTACTTCACATAGGTTATCTTCCATTCCTTAGAACTGAGCTTATGTGAAACTTTAAACTTATTTTGAATGATTCGCGTAATACCCACCACATCGGCTATTTGTTTTTCTGGTAAATCATCTAAAGTCACCCAAAATCGAGAGGCCACTTCTTCATAACCTAACACTCTAAAATTTTTGGAAGTGTTTACATAATAAGAGCCCTTCTGTAACAGTGGAAAGCTCCCTTCTATCGATTTTATAGCAATGCGGTTTTGCTTATTATCCCAATAAAATTGATTGATAAACCGCTCCCAAAACTTTTGCCATCTTAATTTTATTTTTTTCCGTCCATACTTTTTTATGTAAGCCCTCAATAGCAACTCATTATGGTGGGTTTGCTGATTATTAAGACTTAAAAATTGTTGAAAGGTATAACCTGGAACGCTAGAGCTTTGCAGTGTGCTGTCTGAAAACAAATGACAAAGGGTCACTAAGGCTATATCCCCAATATACACCTCTTTCCATCCACTAATAATAGGCTTGCGAATAATTTGCGGATTATCCAAGTTTTTAATAAGGTAGGACAAGGCTTCTGTTAAATTATTTTTAGTCTCAAGCAAATTAAATTTATTCACACGCGAACTATCTTGAATCCTCGATTCAAATGATAAATTTTGAATGGTCAGAAAGTTAACCGGTACCACTTCTGAAAAGAGAAGAGAGGAAAAACAAATGAAGGATATAAACAGCTTATTTATCATAATGAAAATTAAAAAAAGCCCTTTGACAAAAAATCAAAGGGCTTTAAAAGTGACTCTTAGTTAATTAGAAAAATACCTTTTGAACAAAAGACTTATTCCCTTGCTTCACTTGAAGAAGGTAAACTCCTGCTTGACTCACAGGCCGTTGAATATAAATCGTTTCAGGACCATTCCCTGTTTTTTTATTTAATGTTCTTCCCATTAAATTCTTTATCTCAACCGTATAAGCTCCGCCCTCAATAGTAGTCACAGCCAACTGCTGGCTCCCCACCTCTAAGCGAACACTCGTTTTATACCGCAACATTTTAGATTGAATGGGAACGATACTAAAAGAACTTTCCGATTGACTTGTCATTGTATACCATACTTCATCATTCCAAGGAGCCTTGCTCGTCGCAGACTTTACTCCATTCAATTTAACGTAAGTTACATATCCCTCTTTTTTATTTAGATCTGGATGAACATGATCACTCCTGTCTTTTAATCCATCAATTTGTATAAACACTCTTTTTTTATCTGTTGAAATTAGAGTAGCAGTAACCGTTTTTAATGAGTCTTTTTCTGGTCGTCTTATCTGTCCATACCCTGACATTCGAATGTAAGTGAACTGCTTAACATAAAAATTTGCATTTAAAATAGTAGCGGGATCAACGGGTTGTGTAAATCGAATTTCCAATCCCCCTTTGCGCGAATGTACCGAAGCCATTTCAAATTCAGGCACTCCACTTTCTTTTAATCTATAAATTGGAAATCGAGCTCTTTTGCTTGGCCAGTTTCCCATCCGTCCCACATTTCCTATATAAAGCGCACTATCGGCGCCCCAAACCAAGCGGTTAACTGCACCACTATCTGCCCCTGCCACTGGGCCAGCAGAAAAAGGAAAAATAGCCCCTTGATATTTACCCTTAACAGCATCTAATGACATTCTCATCAATCCAAAATGCGTGACATCCCCAAATAACCAATCGCCCTCAAAGGTTCCATGTGGAATGTATACAGGTTCAGAAGGAGAAAGGCCAATCGTTCGTTGAGGTATCCATGCTGTAGGAGGTTCGTAAGTCCATTTGTCAATCGCTCGTTCAGGCTTGTGACGATGCCCACTTGACTTCCCCGCTTTAATGTGTGAAACCGTTGAAGCAGGAAGCCAGCTCCCTTCATTATCTATCACAAAAATATCTCCCATCGGGCTCATGCCTGCTCCATTAGGAGAACGCAAGCCACTCCCTAAAGCACTTAGGTTTTGACCATCTTTATCAAAAGACAAAAAGGCTCCTGATAAAGGGGAACTACCTGTATCTTGTGAAGCCCCACCCATACTTACTGTCCCCGACCAAGGAACATAAAACTTATTGTCGCGATACATGGGAGTAAAAGCCCATTGATGCCAATGAGGAGCTCCTGGCCAACCCACTATTTTCACTCGACTATCAATTACATCGTCCTTATTACTATCAACAAGCTTGTAAAAGCCATCTCTATCGGCTACATAAATAACACCTTCAACCACAACCACACCCGAAAGCCCCAAAAATGCATCCGCAATTTTTATAACTGTACGCCCAGCTGCAGGACCACTAACTCCGCCCATTATGTACAACTCCGAATAGTCTGGCTTTGCCACAGGATCGGCCAAAACAACTCCGCCCCTTGCTAAATCTTCAGAAGTCGCAACTAACAGTCGCCCATCTGGCAAAAAGGCTAACCCCATCACAAAGGGTAAAAAATCGGCGTTATTGTACTTCGCATCCACTGCCGTCATTGTGAAATTAGGGTGTACTTGATTAGGGATGGCCTGGATTTTAGTTTCTAATCCCAAAAAAGCCAATAATATTAATGCATTAAAAAAAGTCTGTCTCACATTCTGCTCCTTAAGTCGTCTTAAGTTATAAATATAGGGCTGAAGGCAAAAAATTACAATAGAAATAAACCATTTCGCAAACCTTATCCACTTTTTTTAACTGCCTTATTAAAATAATTTAATGACACCTAGCATTAATTGTCAGAATATGTCACCCCAAACAATGACAATTAAATTCCTTTTGTCACATCAATCACCCACCTCTTAACAAAAACGAATAAAACCTCAACTTCAACTTTGGTATGCACTTTGCTAAAAAGCCTTTTGAGAAGGGCGCCTTATTTTAAGAGAGGCAATCAAGATTTTACCAAGATTATTTACTGAAGAGAGGAAAGAAGATGAAAGGAACTAAGTTTAATATTAAAAAAAGCGCATTGTTTGTCGCAATACTGCTATTCCCTGCACTTGCTATGGCAGAGGGAGAGGTCTCCGCAGGAGTCTTTACCGCAAACAACCTTTGGATGATGCTTTGTGCCGCTCTCGTGTTTATCATGCACTTGGGTTTTGCCACTTTAGAGACAGGACTTACGCAATCAAAGAACACCATTAATATTCTTTTTAAAAATGTATTTATCGTCTGTGTGGGCTTACTTTCCTACGCTTATATTGGTTTCAACTTAATGTACCCAAGTGAATGGCTTATCGAAGGTGTTCTTAGTGCGAGCTGGGGTCCAGCCATGACAGATGCCGCAGGACAAACCCAAGCGTATAACACAGGTTACACTTACTGGACAGACTTCCTTTTTCAGGGCATGTTTGCCGCTACGGCAGCCACTATTGTTTCTGGTGCCGTTGCAGAACGCATTAAACTAAGTGCTTTTATGATTTTTACTGTCATTTATGTGACTTTTATTTACCCATGGGTTGGTTCTTGGAAGTGGGGCGCAGGGTGGTTAGATGCTAAAGGCTTTTATGACTTTGCGGGATCAACACTTGTGCATTCTGTAGGTGGATGGGCAGCTCTTGCAGGAGTTATCGTACTTGGACCTCGTTTAGGGAAGTATGTCAAAGGACAAATTCGACCCATTCCTGGTCACTCATTACCACTAGCTACTATCGGCGTTTTCCTCCTTTGGTTAGGTTGGTTTGGATTTAATGGCGGATCTGTTTTAAGTGCCGATCCTGCTGCTGTTTCTTTGACTTTAATGACCACTTGTATTGCTGCTGCCGCTGGAGGACTTGGTGCAATTATCGCTTCTTGGTTCACCAGTAAAAAACCTGACTTATCTATGGCCTTAAACGGAATTTTAGCGGGACTCGTAGGGATTACTGCTGGTGCAGACCAAATGGGGCTACATAGCTCTGTTATTATTGGACTTATTGCCGGTGCCTTAGTTGTTTTTGCTGTTATCGCTATCGATAAGATGAAGCTCGATGACCCTGTAGGAGCCATCTCTGTTCACTTAGTTTGTGGAATCTGGGGAACTCTAGCTGTTGGCCTTTTTGGAGCAAAAGCGGGTATTGGTCAATTAGGTGTACAGCTTCTAGGTATTTTAGCTTACGGAGTCACCTGCTTTATTAGTGCCTTTTTAATCTTCTTTATTTTAAATAAAATAATGGGTATCCGAGTTTCCGAAGAAGAAGAACGAGAGGGTTTAGATTACGCCGAACACGGAATGGCCGCTTATTCAGACTTTGTGACGAGTAGAACACACTAGCCTTATTTTATCATAAAAAAAGCCTTTCTTAGTTTTAAGAAAGGCTTTTTTTGTGCTCTCATTTAATTTCGCCCCTTATTTAAATAGCCTTAATCAATACTTCTCTCAAAAGAAGCCGTAAAACTAAAACCCTACCAAACTAAAACTTATTAGTTTAACTCTTAATAACTTAAAGTTAGTGTTAGTATTAAACAGAGAACAGATTAAATAATGGCTACAAAAAAAAAGAAAAAAAACCGTACAAAAAAGAGACGTAAATCGCCAATTATTATTGCTGTATTACTTTTTCTATTAGGCATCTTTTTTCTTTTATTCCAAGTTAAAATTCCTGTCACAAACCAAGCGCTTCACCTACTAGAAAAAGCTTCTCATGGAGCATTGGATAGACTCTCATTCAAGGCCAAAACAATTGTTTTAGATTTAAAAGGTCAAGTCACCCTAACAGAAGTTAGCCTTCTCGGGCCAGAAGCCATCAACATCGATAAGCTTGTAGTAAGCCTCTCCCTCACAGACTGGCTACTTGGCAAACAAAGCATTAGCTCTATCAATATTCACAGCCTTAACATTGACTACGACCAGTTGGCATCTTTTAATGAGGCTATAAAAAATGAACTACAAAGTACCAAAGAACTACAAAGTTATTTTTCCCAATTCAGTACATACATACACCAAGTAACAGTCACACAAAACAACAAAAAAGACACACTCCAACTCAGGGAAACACGCACTTACCTTACTACTAAAGGAGAATTAACCGCTTCTGTAAACATTAAACAACTAAGGTCAAACAAGTACCCAAAAGTTGAAAACTTATATTTTGAGGTTGTAAAAAAGGATAGCTTAGTAGAAGTACAAAAGCTAAAAGCGACTCTTCTTAAAGCAAAAATTGAAGGCAACATCAAAACAAAAGACTACAATCAGGTAAGGGGGTTTTTCAAATTCAATGGCTTTAATTTACACCAATTTTCAAAAGATAGACTTCCAGACTTAATGACAATAAAGGGAAAGGCATCCGGAAGCGTCATTTGGAGCGGAGCCCTTAACAATCCTCTTTCCTTTAATGCTGATGGTCATCTATTATTAGAGGACCTCTTTTTCTCCAACTTACCTATTCAAAAGGGCATGGTTATTTCAAGCTATATGCCTTCTATGAAGGAGCTAAGTTTTGACAATGTCACCATACCCCAATTCAAACTACGCCATGGTCGTTTGATTTTAGACTCTATTAAAGCCTTTGGCACCCCTCTCTCTTTTACTGCAAAAGGAAGGATCAAGCTCCCCCTCAAAACGATTAACAAACAAACGACTCTTTCGCTTTTTATGCAAAAAAGCCCTCTCACCTTAGACCTTACAGGCTCATTAGATGAAGACTTTTATCGCTCTTTAACTGGAATTGTAAAAGACGGGCTTTATCGTGATAAAGAGAAAAAGCCAACTTTTAAGTGCCAAATTAATGGGAATTTACAAAAACAGTCTATTTCCCTAGAGAAAGTAGTCCCCCGAGTGCTCAAGACCATGTCCAGAAGGTTTGGGCGAACTCTCAAAGGCATCTTTGGCAAATAAAAAAAAGACTCATCTTTTTTTCAATTACTCCGATATAAATTAAAGCATGGTTTATTAGGCTCCGTTTTAATTAATCATGGTCGTCGCTACAAAAAGCATTGTACAATAGAGGTCTTATGATAAATTACAACAAAAAAGAAAGTCATTTTCAAAGTGTTTCCCACATTGGAAATGGACTTGAAGAGTTACCTTGGGAGCTTAAAACCCAAAACATTCACCCCAAACATGTCTCAGCAGACTCAAAAGGTGTGCTGAAACGACTACAGGATGTCATAAAAAGTATTTACAAAAACTAATGATTCTACTTTGTTTTCAATTCATTGGCCTGTCAATGATGACAATAGAATGGGCTTCAGTACAAAAAATGCTCCTCAAAAGAAATTTTTTTGAATAATATCCCCTGACAGTAGACTCTTCGTCTTTTTTTTGTTATAGTTATTATCCAAACAGTTTTTGGGGCTCTTGTTGAAAACAAAATCAGCCTCAAAACAGGGAACCACCAGTCATTTAAATATGGCATCAATTTAAAAAAGGAATTATCCAACCATGGCTCAAAAATTCAAATCATCAGGCGCAAGCACTGTTCTTAAAGCACTATCTGATCCTACTCGATTATCAGTTTTAGAAATGCTTCTTGAAAAAGATTCTTATGTCAGTGAGTTTATTAACGTTTTAAAAATTGAACCCACTCTTTTGTCTCACCACCTATCTATCTTGAGAGGCCAAGGGCTAATCGAACCTACTAGACAAGGCAAAACTGTTCTTTACAAGATCACTAAAGGCACTAAAATTTCAGGAAAAAATGTTGGGTTGAACTTAGGACCTTGCAAATTAGTGTTTACAGGTGAAATCGTTAAACCTGTTGCGAAGAAAACTGCTAAAAAAGTAGCCAAAAAAGCTGCTAAACGCAAATCTTCAAAATAAAAACCGTCTATTATTAAAAAAAGCCTTTCTCCACTTAGGGGAAGGGCTTTTTTTATTGCTTTTGATTTTTTGCAAGGAAAAGGTAAATTGTAAGCCAGAAAGACACAGCAAGCGACTGTTGCCTTGATTTTTAACAAGTGGAAATGATTATGAAAAACATGAAAAAAATACTTTTTTTAGGAATAACTCTAGCCTCTAGCCTTTGGGCCAAGAGCAGGCCTGTTGTTATTTGGGTAAACTCTTATACTGATCTCAATTATTACAAAAACATGGCGGAAGTTTACAAAAAAAAGGTAGACCCCTCTTTTTCCGCAGAAGTCTTATCCTACGGGTTTATGGATATGCCAAACAAGCTAGCCCTAACCATTAAAACAGGCGTCAATCCACCCGATCTTGTTCAATTAGATGAGTTAAATTTTAGTGTTTATTTAAATTCTAAAACCGTTCCTTTTTTGGATCTCACAGAAAAAGCCCGCTCAGCGGGGATCACTCAAAACATTCACCCTAACCGCATGGGCTTATTTTCATATAAGAACCATGTCTATGGAATCCCTCAATCCATGAGTGCTGTCGTATTATACTACAGAAGCGACCTCTTTCAAAAACACAATATTGACCCTTCCTCCCTTACTACTTGGGAATCTTTTTACAAAGCGGGGCTAAAAATAAAGGCCGACAGAAGAGCTTTACTTGCTTTGGATTGGTCTTATATTGAGATGCTTGTTAAACAACGTGGCTCTGATTTATTTAAACCTGATGGCTCCATCAACCTAGATGACCCAATTGTAATTGAATGTATTGAGTTTTTAAGAAAAATGGTAAAAAATGGCGTTGGCGAAATTCCTGATAGAGGCTCTCTTTATGATCCTACCTTTTTTAGCGGAGATGTGGCTAACGGTGAGATTTTATCTGTAATTGGAGCAGGTTGGTACGGTCTTGACATGCTAGCAGCTTTTACCCCCGAAGAATTAAAAGGTACTTGGAGCTTTATCCCACTACCAAAGTGGAGCAAAAAAGAATCCCCCATCCAAAGAAGAACATCTACTTTTTCTGGCCAAGGGCTATTGATCTTTAAAAAGAGTAAACAAGTAGACAAAGCATGGGGTTTTATGAAGTGGGTAATGACCGACTTAGATGCCAATGTTGAACGCTACTTACAAGGAAATTCTTTTCCTTGTTTTAAACCTGCTTGGGTAGATGGCCGTTTGAGCCGAAAAGATCCTGTTTTTAACAATCAATCTTTAGGCGCCATGATGCTGGATTTAGCAAGTGAAATCCCTCCACATATTCAATCGCCTCACCGCGCAAAACTGGCTAACTTATTAAGAGAAAAATATTGGACAAGCCTTCTCAATGAAGAACGCCCTGTTAAAGAAATGTTACAAGAGCTAAAAAAGGAAATGAACAAACCTTTCCGACGCAAATAAACAACCATCCCCCTTCGTGACACATGAAATGATACAACTAATCATTCAAAACAACGAAGGGGCGACATAAACTACTTCTTATAAAATGAAGAACGCAATCATAAACACAAACCCACCAACCCGTCATTCTGGCTTGCCCAGAATCATTATTACATTCCAGGGCTAGAAGTCTAGGGTTTGCAAAAAAACTAGTTCTGAGACAAGCTGATTAAATCATCATTAATACGAAGAAACGCGACCTTAGACATTTTTCTCTCTTTGACATTATACAAGTACAGAAAGCCTTTTTTTGTCATAAGATAGACGTTTATATTGGACACCGCTTCAATTCCCACCACCTCTTTGCCCTGTAAAGCCTCTAGAAAAACACTCTTCGAGGTAAACTTATTCGACTTTGTTGTTGAAGTAATCAAATTAGACTTCGAGCTTGCTTCAACATAAAGAAACACTGTCGTATCATAGATAGAGATAAAAGAAAAATCAGCTGAATAAGCCGGAAGCTTCTTTGTGCTTTTATTCTTTACCAGTTCAGCAACATCTTTAAACACTTGAACAGGCTGTTTTGGCTCCGTATAAACATAAAACTGATCCTCCCAAATATCCGCAATGGACCATTTATGAGGGTAGCGAATAAGCTTTCGGGTTTTTGTCTTTTGATTATATTCAAAAATAACACCTAATTTGTTATTAAAAGCATAATCCATTGTTTTGCTAGACAGGTAACTATGCACAACTTTCATTGTATCAGGCAACGCTTTTGAACGATACCAATACCCTTTGCACAAATCTAACTCTATTATTGTTGGTATTTTTTCTAATAAAACAGTTTTCAACTGAGGGGTCATAACAGGGCTTCCTATTTTTTCTTTTGGTCTAAGCTCCGTCATATCTTCTAGGCATGTTACAGCACTAATCGCCACATTAGAAGGGGTTGAGGCCAACAGAATTTCATTAAGAACAAACCCTTTACCCGACTCAACAATAACATTTTCAATCTCAACCGTATCCCTAAGAAAGGTTCTTCCATCTTCTCTAATTCGAATCAAATGAATTTTATGATTGCCAGTAGCCAAACCCCTCAACTGAAAAGCCCCCAAAGAGTCCACTTCAGAAAAAACACTTGTTCCAAAAACCACTATCCAAAGGTCATGTTTTGACCCCCCTTTTTGGTTAATCCTTCCCGTAAGACTTGCAGGTTCTTCGAGCTCAACCGAATCAAGGCTTAAGGTGTCCCCCTCTAACCCTGAGGCATAAACATCTTTAATCCACTGTAAGTTTCCCTCGTGGTTTAATTCAAGAACAAGAGTGTCCTTCACGTGTACAGAAAAGGTATACCGCCCTAAGCTATCCGTAAAAACAGAAGTATCTATGGGGGAGCGAAATATAGACCTTTTTAAAAGCGTTGAACTAGGGACGTTTTTAGAAACATGATGAGAGGATCGAGCAAAAACTTCTGCCCCAACAATAGGTGTACCATTGGTATCTAAAGCCACTCCTGTAATTGTATTCCCTGTTGTCGTCGAAGTCCCAGCCAAGCGGTTTTCTGTACATTGACTTAAAAACAAACACCCAACTATCACAAAGAAAAGCGTCTCTGCTTTTTTAAAATAATAAGTCATGAAAGAGGCTCCTTTTCCTTAGGAGGGTTATGTTTTTCGCTCAAAGGAAAGAGTTGCATGTTAAACTGATAAACACGAAATTCATTTTCATCTAAGCGCACAATATTTTCAATATCAGCCAAAAACTGATTCATTTTGTGATTGATTCGATTCATGCCCTCTTCTGAAATGCTAAAAGTACTCGCAGAAATATTCCGTTCGGCCGAAGGAACGGTTTCCAAAGCTAATTGAGCCTTTTCCATCATAGATTTTTGGAACCCCCTAATCCACAAAGCGCCAAGTTCAGGCGTAGAGTGAAGCGAGCCGTCCGTGGCCTTCCAAAAACCCTTTTCATTTTTTTCGATTAACTTTAAATCAGCCAAAAGTTCAAGAGCCTTTCGAGTTTCAATCAGCTTTAAAGGGGGTAATAAAAACTTAGCCAGAGGCTTATGTTCATCCCCTACATCAAGAACAGCTAAAGCCTCTCTAATGGCAACATGATACCATTTTTGATAATACTGACTCTCTTTTGCCGTCAATTCCTTTGCACTGGGAGGCAATAAATCCACCATCTTTTCAAAGTGCAACTGCTTTGCTTCTGGGGTTTTTGCATGGGTAAAGGCTACCATACATTCTAAATACTGCGCTTCCACTGAATTTAAATCCAAACCCTTTGCAAACTTTGGTAACAAGTTAGGCGTCATATTTTGACGTTCTTGCACAAGAAGCAAGTAAATAGCCGATGAATTTATTCCTGCTTTTCGAGAAAAAAACCGATAGGAAAAGTTCTTGTTCATCGATTTTTTGTATTGATACAAGTCCTTAAGAAACTTCCGATAGTTAAAATACTTATAAATAGAAACAGGAGCCCCGCTCTCTGCATCCTCTTTATTTTGTTTCGAAAAATCTGACATTGTCTAAAAAAACCACCTAAAGCATAAACATTTTATAAACAAAAATTACTAAAAACCATAACTTTTACTTCTTTCATGATAAAAATATAATATTTTTATAAACATGATAGTTCATGATTTTAAAAGATTTATAGCTTTATTTAAGTCTATAAACCACTAAAAAGAATGACTTATCTGATAGTTTTTCGTGAAGCACTAGCTAATACGAAAACTGTCTCTCCCCAACCCCAAGAGTGGGGGTCGTCTTAGATGACCTCCGCTCTCCTCCCTCTTTTTTTTCTTTTACCCTAGTAGCTTATCAACCGCTTCTTTTAGGGCTTTTTCCTTCTCTAATCGAGGAAAATATGCAATCCAGTCTTTTTTCTGACTTTTAACCTGTAAAACTAAATCTTTTATTTTGTGAGGGCTTGGCTGTAACTCGGATCCTTTGGGTAGAGTAAACGAAAAGCCCCAACAATTTTTTAAGCTTTTATTAAAGGCTTCTGTCAAAAACATCAACAAAAACAGCTTCCAAAAACGAACCCTCCATTCATTTTGAGGCCCATCGGGAAAATAGCACCTCCATTGCCCTTTTTTCGCCAAAACACCCAACTCCTTATCAGGATGAACACAACAAGGGAACTCTGCAAACTCTAATAGAGGTAAGTCTGTAATGCTGTCTGAATAAGCAAACGCCCTGCATTCCCCTTCAATATTGGGGTAAAGCCGACGAAGCAAGTGTATTTTATTCTCCTTTTTTATGTTTCCGTGCTCATACTGAGGAAAGCGAAATAAACCTTTTTTAGGAAAAACAACCTCTGTCCCCAATACAATACACTCGGGTAAGAATGATTTTAACTCCTTTAGATAGAACGTGGCGCTAGCAGAGATAATTACAACTTGATGCCCTAATGCTTGGTGAAGACAAAGCAACTCCCACATTTCTCGGTAACACCTTGGAATCAACTCTTCCTTGGCAAAGGAAGCTGTTAGTTCTTCTAATTTTTCTTGTTTCTCATATCCAACAGGCAATAAAAAGATTCTTTTTAAGAAGGCTCCATCAATTAAACGCAAAAGATAAAGAAGAATACCTATTCCATTAAAAATCAGAAAAAATCGGCGAAAAGGGCGTTTTTTATAATAATACCGCATCCAATAGAGAAGACTGTCCCCTTTAAATAGGGTGTCATCAAAATCAAAGAAAACGGGTTTTTTTATTTCTTGCTTTTTTTTGCTCATAGGAAAGGAATATAATGATTTTGGTAGGAGCAAAACAAATATAGAGTATTTAAAACTATTTTATAAAGCACAGGAGAGGGGTAATTAATAATTACAAATAAAAATGATTTTGTATGTTATTAATCGCCTATAAATTAAGGGGAACTTTCTGGAAATGATTGAATCTATGAATGTAGTTATCGAAAAAACCAAAACAATACTTCAACAAGAACTTACCAGCTCTCGATTGATCGCAACCATTAAGCGCCTTAACTCTAAAAAAGAGATTCCCAAAGGGTTTCGAAACCTTACTCCTGAAGAGATTAAAAGCTTAGAATCCAGCGGAAACCGGTCTTCTGATTGGGGGCAAGTTTTTGTCCACCCTCAATTTAAATCTTATTTTATTTTAAACTGCTTCTTCTCTGGTACAGTGGTGTTAGGTCTGATTGAAGGAAGCATCTCCACTCCCCACGGAATCGATGTTCCTGCAGGCCTTTTCAATAGTCATATTCAAGACTCTTTTATCGGTAAAGCAAAAATTCAAAATGTAACCTTACTCGCAAACTATTACATTGAAGACAATACATCTATTCTTAACATCGGCACTTTAATACAAAAAAATAAAACCTCCTTTAGCATCGGCAATCGCATCCACCCAGGTAGTGAATCAGAATGTCGATCCGTTTGGGTTTTAGAAGGCCTCAACATTGAACTCGCCGACTGGTTTGCCCATATCACTCCCGATATTCAACCTGAAGTGGAAAAGCTAATGGAGGCACACAAAAAACATTACCTTTGTAAAAAGGGATACATTGGATCGGGGTCATATGTTGCCAACACAAAGTCTATTATTGATACATGGATTGGTCCAGGAAGCATTGTGGATGGCGCCAATCGAATTGTAAATTCCGCTTTATTAAGCTCAGAAAAAAGACCGAGTCAAATAAAAAGCTCTTCCATGGTAGAGCATTGTGTTTTGCAAGAATGCGCTCAAATCAATACAGGGGCAATGATTACCCATACATCCTTAATTGAACA
The DNA here is from genome assembly GCA_964557725.1 of uncultured Bifidobacteriales bacterium. Classification (GTDB taxonomy): domain Bacteria; phylum Fibrobacterota; class Fibrobacteria; order UBA11236; family JADFYW01; genus CAZLBO01. The sequence continues at coordinate 16,377 of CAZLBO010000001.1, forward strand.
TTCCGAAGTTGGGGAAAAGGCTGTGGTTAACCAATCTATTATTGGCCCTAACTCTCATATCTACAAAGGGGAAGTTTCCTCCTCTCTCGTTGGCCCTTTTATTGGCTTCCACCATCAAGCACTCTTGATTTCTACCCTTTGGGCTGTAGGCAAAGGCAATGTGGCTTATGGAGCAAATATTGGAAGTAACCACACTAGTCGTAAACCTGATCAAGAGGTTGTAATGGGAGAGGGAATCTTTTTTGGTTTAGGTTGTCACATCAAGTTTCCTTGTAATTTCAAAAACTCACCCCACTCCTTAATTGCTACAGGGGTCACCCTTATTCCCCAAAAAATTGAGTTGCCTTTTGCTTTAATCACTCCTCCTGCAGACTATCATTTTGATATTCCTGTGAGTTATAATGAGGTTATTCCTGGTTGGATGTGGGGCTCTAATCCTTATGCCATTTTTAGAAACATGTTTAAGTACCGTGACAGAAACAAGAGTAGACACGCGATTCCTAGCACTGTTTTTTCAGTAGAGACCGCAAAAACTGTTCTCAATGCCTTTAGTATATTTTCAAAAATAACTATTAAGCGAAAGGTTTACACTGACCTAGACATTCCTCAAATTGGTAAAAACATTTTGGCAGAGCGACAACGCGCCCGTGCAGTTGTTGCTTATGAGGATTTCCTTTACTTCTTTCTTTTAAACCAATCTATGGATGCCCACTTTGCCTTACAAGAGACTAAGCTAATCCGTGAAATCATGGAAGCCCTTAGCATCCAAGAGCCACTTAACCATTATCTAAAAAACAATTTTAAACGTATCGATAACCTTATGAGCCGTGTTTATGGTTCTATTGGTCGAGATGAAGAACGCGGCCAAGTGATCCATGATGACTACATGGACTTTCACCCCCCCATTAAAGAGTTCCCTGATTCCGATAAAGTCGTTCAACGGTTACTGGTTGAATTGAACCTTTGGAAAAAAGCTTTGGAAGAGCTGAAGACAGTCTCTCAACCAGTTGTTTAATTAAGGTAAAGTTACCAGCACCCACAGACTTTTCGAGCTATATTATACTTAGCTCATGATTATAATTTTATTTTCTGAGTTTCTTTAAACAAACGGGAATAGAATGAAAATCTTAAAATTCATCTTCTTTATTTGTGTATTACTCCTCACTGTGACCAGTTGGGCTGTCAAACCAAATATCGTTTACATTTTAGCCGATGATATGGGTATTGGTGATGTAACAGTATACAACCCCAGTAAAAATGTATCTAATACCATAAACATGGACGCTTTAGCTGCTGGTGGTATGAGGTTTACCAACGCCCATACCCCATCCGCAATCTGTAGCCCAACTCGCTATGGATTGATGACTGGAGACCACCCCTACCACATAGGCAAAGAGGCCCAATATCAAAAGGCCTATGATGATGTGTATTTAAAGGACCCCAACAAAAGAACGATAGCCAATGTATTGAGAGATGCTGGATACCGAACAGGTTATTCAGGTAAATGGCATTTGGGTTATACTGTTTATAAGGCCAATGGAGAGGTCCAAACAGGGTCCTCTGAACTAGAAAGCGTTCAACCTGATTGGTCTAAGGGTATTGCCAATCACCCCTTTGACAGGGGTTTTGATTTTGCTTTTGGGCACGTCGCCTCTGCTGATATCCCTCCTTATAAATATTTTCAAGATGATAAATGGGTTAACCTTCAATCAACTTTTATCACTCGTGATTTGGCATTAAGTACAGGGGTTATTGATAAGCCAGCAGACGGCGGTGTTTCTTCTCTGCGCAATGGATGGATGGATACCGATTGGGATTTTAACCAGATACAACGCAAGCTTAAAGATAAAGCCATAGAATTTATTCGATCCACCCCAGATACAACTCCTTTTTTTCTGTACCTGCCTCTTTCTGCCCCCCATGCACCTTTGGCACCTAACCCTGATTATCAAAAAAAGACACCTTATAACTTTACTGATTATGTAAAAGAAGTCGATGAAATAGTGGGCAACATTGTTAATGAATTAAAAGCCCGCAACATTTATAAAAACACCTTGATTATTGTCACCAGCGACAACGGTGCTAATGCTAACGAAGCCAATAAATCCACTCACAGAGCAACTGGTATTTTGGAAGGCGTTACCCTTCGAGGCAGTAAAACTACCACCCATGAAGGTGGTCATCGAGTCGCTTTTATTGCCCACTGGGGAGATGACACACCAGAGGGTTCAGTCATTAAACCTGGTGCCGTGACAAATGATCTCATCAATTTGCAAGACTTCTTCCGTACTGCTGCTGCTATCGTCGAAGAGCCTATTACAGCTAGCGAAGGAGTCGATAGCTGGAATATTCTTCCTATTTTACTGGGAGATGGTACGCTACTCAGACTCAGAGAAGCAAACTTTAGTATTTCAAGGTTTGGGCACTGGATCATCACCAAGCAATACCCAGATGGATCTGAATGGAAGCTTATTTTTAGTAGTGGCACAGGCGGCTGGAGCTCTACAACAGATCCGAAAGGCACAAAAGAAGACCCTAAAAAATTGTTTGCTAACCTCAATTTTGCCAACCTACAATTATTCAATTTAACCACTGATTTGGGTGAATCTACAAACGTACTTTCTAACGGCGTGTCAGCCACCGAAACCCAAAAAGTAAAAGAGCTTCATGCTTTAATGAATGACTACCTCGCTTCTGGAACAAGTAACACAAAAGACCCCAATACAGCAAAGGTTCCAACTAGCATCGTAAAAGACCGTGGCTCTAAGCGTGTCTCCCAAGTATTTGCTTACCTGAAAAACAACTCCACTGTTCTTTTAAATGTCAGCCGAAGCTCCTATCAAAACTTTTTAGTAGAAATTACTAACGTAAAAGGAGCGGTTGTTTTTTCTAAAAAGATCACACGAAATCGTGACATTTTACCCATTCAATTGCCTAAATTTAATGGTGAATTAGTAATCTTTACTGTAAAGAGCCACGGAAAACCTATTTATCAAAATAGGTTTATTATTATGTAATTATTATTAAACGCTAGGTATAAATCACTTGCAAAACCTTAACTCATTGCCTATACTTATACTAGATAAACTAAATATTATGTAGGAGCAATTGGTTGTCATTTTCAAAAAGCATTTTGGTTTTAATCTTTATTTCCGATAAGGTTCGATTAAAAGCCTATGACTATCTCTCTACAGCCTCCATCTCAGAGTTATTGAGCATCCCTAAGCCAACCTTAGTTAAAATGCTTTACAGCCTATCTGTTGAAGGTATTATTGAAACAAAAGAAGGGAAGCATGGCGGAATTCGCTTAGCAAAAGATCCTAAGCAAATAACAGTACTTGATGTTTATAACGCCATTGAAAGAGGAAAGCCTATCTTTCAAAAGTCTTTTAATATCTTAGCAAAAGGCAAAAGGCCTGATAATGCCAAAAGCGTTATTACAAACCTGTTAGAAAATTCGGAAAATACCATGAAATCTGTACTAGCCCAAAAAACCATCGCCCAGCTTTTGATAGAGATGGACAGCTAAAAAAAATTTAACACAAACTAAACATACACTATATAGAGTAAATTAAATATGAGCTTTTCTACCTTTTTTTCAAAACTACAAGAGTCACCTTGGTATTATGATTTTCTGTCTCCTATTATCAACAGCATCGATAATGACTCAACACTCTTAGATATTGGTACTGGTTCAGGAAAGATGTTACAGCTTCTTTTTGAGAAAAAACAAGTGACAGGAGTAGGGGTAGACACTAGTGCTTCAATGCTTGAAGAGGCAAAAAAGAAATTGCAAAATACAAAATTCCTCTTAAAGCAAATTGACGCTGGTAAAGATTACCCATTTAAAAACAATTCCTTTGATTATGTTACTATTTGTAGCGTTCTCTTCAATTTAAAAAATCAAAAATCAGTTGATCAAATTTTATCTGAAGCATTAAGAGTCTTAAAAAAAGGAGGGAAAATCATTATCCTAACACCGACAGGAAAAGGCAACATCTTTAAACTCACAAAACATTACTTCTCTATAAAAAACAAAAGCATTTACATCTGGTACAATGCAACAAAAAGAAATGGCAAAACTTGGACGAAGGAAATGTATTTATCAAAATACTCTGCCAAAAATAATTTGACCTATAAACAAAAGGAGGTTCTCAATGGTTTCGCACAAATAGAAACAATCATCAAGTAATTTTTTTTCACTAAACTAAATATAAGGAATATAATGTATAACAATTTAAAAACAGCAAAACTAAAAAATCTTTTTCACGTCATTTTAGGGTTAACCCTTATGGTTACAATAAACTCAAAAGCCTCTGCACAAGAAAGGGAAACAACAAAAACAAAATTCTCCATTGAAATTGACCCCGCAACCTTTGCCTTTAAGGGTTATGGTGTACACCTTAGAATGCAACCAAAAAACAATGACCATTTACTGATAGGTGTTGGAACCTATGCCATGGACTTTCCTGATCTCATTGTCAACTTTAACCCAAAGAACAAAGACAAAGGGTGGGATGTTCGTTTAACACAAGGCTATGGATTATTTGGTGAGTTTCATTTTTCAGAGGTCAACAAAAAATTCTTTATAGGAACACAACTAGCTACACAAGCGTATGAGATAAAAAACAAAAATGAACCTGGCTCTGAAGATTTCAACACCTTTCTCGGTTTAGGTTATGGTGGCTACACCATACAGCCTTTTAAAAATAACGGCTTTTATATCAAGACTTGGATGGGGGTTGGATACACTGCAAAAACAAAAGGGGAATCTAAACTTGGAAACTCAGAGTATGATGTATCCCCTGTTTTGTTATTCGCGGCTGTTCATCTTGGGTACACTTTCTAATAGAAAAAGAAAAACACCTACTCCCTAAAACGAGAAAAATCATTCCATTGGTTTGAGCGTTGGAACTCCAACGCTTTAACTTCCGAAGAACCTGCATTCCATAGGAAGAAACCGATAAAAACAAGAACATAATAGCTAGAGTAAAGCCCCCACAACACAAACGCTCCAGCAAAAAACTTCCCAATAGTAGCTGCAATTTTTGTTGCCTCTAAAGGGCTTTTAAAATAAGATAAAACAGCCCTTATTACACGCCCTCCGTCCATGGGAAAAGCAGGGAGCAAGTTAAAAAGTGCCAAGCCTAAATTAAGAGAAAGCATGGTTGATAAAAAGTCGGCAATTCTATAGGGGAAAGAAATACTTGTTGTTAATAAAAAGAAAACTAATGCTAAAAAAATATTTACTGCTGGACCAGCAAGGGCAATTAACACTTCTTCCAAGGGCTTTTTTGGTTGGCCTAAAATTTTAGCTACTCCACCAATGGGGTACAGTACAATTTCCTTTGTATCTATCCCAAACCTTCTGGCCATCAGGGAGTGCCCTAACTCATGTAAGACAACAAAAGAAAAAACGGAGGTTAACAAAAGGGTTTTTGAAAGCATGGATCCGCCAGAGAAAACTGACGAAAAAATGATAAACCCAAACAAAAGATAAAAGGTGAAGTGCAGGTATATATCTATACCTACAATCCTTCCTATTTTCCAACTTTTCATATTTTTCCTACAAAAAAAAGGGGGTGAAGTAAAAGCAGGCTTAAAGCCTACTTAACGTTAATTGTTTTAGGGAAGGTAGATTCTTTTTTGGGAATACTCAATCGAATCACTCCATTTTCAAACTGGGCAGTAATTTCTTCCCCATCAATATCATTTGAAAGTTTAAAAGACCTTTTGTATTCACCATAAGAAACCTCATTCACATAGACCTTATCGGATTCCTCTTTAAAGGAGTCTTTTTTCGAGGCCATAAGCGTTAATACAGAGTCCTTGATTTTAACTTCAATATCTTCTTTTTTAACTCCTGGCAACTCCACCGTTACTTGAAAAGATTTACCTTTATCAACAATTTGGGAAAATGGAACAATACTCTCGGATAGAGGTTTTTTGTTAGGCTCCCAATCATTAAAAAAATCATCAAAAATAGAGGTGTGCTTAGGTTTACAAGTTAAATGATTCATTCTGTTTCTCCTTTAATTAATATCATTTATAAAACACACTATTGCAATTGATGTGCCAACATAAAAACCCTTAAAAATTGCACCAAAGGGCTTTAAAAAAAATGATGTTTCAGTTTTAACAAAACAAATCTCCTCATAATGAAACAACCCTCTCTAGCCTTTTGAGTGATTTAATCTATTTTTGTGACATGAAAAAAATAAATGAAAGCAACTTGCAAACGTCTTCCATTCCCACAGTTTTGATGGAAATCGCTCTTCAAATTCAAAAGGAGCAGGGTCGCTTAACCATTGTTGGCGGCTGGGTTAGAGACACTCTTTTAGGAATCCCCTCTACAGATTATGATTTAGAAGTCTACGGCTTAAATCAAGAGTCCCTTATGACTATTCTGTCTCCTTTTGGCAAACCAAACTGGGTCGGAAAGGCTTTTGGTGTTTTTACTATGAATATCCAAGGCGAAATTTATGATTTTGCCTTTCCTCGCAAGGAGGCTAAAACAGGAGTAGGGCATAAGGGGTTTGAGGTTCAATTCGACCCTTTTCTCTCTTTTGAAGAAGCCGCCTCCCGCCGTGACTTTACCATCAATGCTATGGGGTTAGGAATCCCTGAGCGCAAGCTCATTGACCCTCACAAGGGCAAGGATGACTTAAAAAAAGGGCTTTTAAAGCATGTCTCAAGCGCTTTTAGCGAAGACCCTTTGCGTGCCTTGCGCGCCGTACAGTTTGCCGCTCGTTTTGAGTTAAATATTGAACCTAAAACCCAAGAGCTTTGTGCGATTCAACCCTTAGAAGAATTACCTGCGGAAAGAATCTTTGAAGAAATTAAAAAACTCTTATTAAAATCAAAGAAGCCCTCTTTGGGTTTAGAGTGGCTTCGGCGTATGAATCTCTTAAGATACTTTCCTGAGCTTGAAGCTTTAATTGGTGTACAACAGGACCCTGAGTGGCACCCCGAAGGGGATGTTTGGGTACACAACAACATGGTTGTCGATGAAGCCGCAATTGTAAGAGATACAGAAATAGAACCGAATACAGATCAAACTGAGTTTGAGAAAATTACCTTAATGTTAGGCGCTCTTTGTCATGACTTTGGAAAGCCAAAATGTACCTTCCTCAAAGAGGGGCGTTGGAGAAGCCCTGCTCACGATGTAATGGGGGAGCGGCCGACCCGTTCATTTTTAAAAAGGATGACGAGAGACCACAAGCTCATCGAACAAGTTGTTGCTTTTGTACGAGAACACCTAAAGCCCGCATTATTATACAACGTAAGAAATGAAGTAAAACCCTCCGCCTTTAAAAGACTCGCTCTCAAAGTAAACATCAAAAAACTTGTGCAAGTAGCTAAGGCCGATCACTTTGGCCGCACTACACCTGATGCGATAAGAAGAGAATTTCCTGCTGGAGAATGGCTGCTTAAGCAATCTGAATCTTTAGATGTATTAGAAAAAAAACCAACTGCTTTTTTAACAGGAAAAATGCTTATTCAACTAGGGGTTAAACCTGGCCCACATATGGGGACGCTTATACAAGAAAGCTTTGAACTACAATTAGAGGGTGAACTTAAAAGTATAGAGGATGTTTGTCACTGGGCAAAAAAAAGAATCACAGCTTAAAAGAAAACTTAATCTCTGTTTGATTTTAGGCTCAACTACCACAAAAAAATCAATTTCATCCAAAGCCCTACACGATTTACTTTTTTTATGGTATAATAAATCACGTTATGGCTATTGAGTTTCAATCATCTATTAGTGGAGTGCAAAGCGCCTTTACCAATCAAGGCGTTCGGGCTCATAATGTCGCAAATGTAAACACCAAAGGTTTTCAAGCTAAAAACCCTGTTGCACTTTCTGATTCCCAGGATAAACCAAAAACCTATGCTTTATCAACAAATCAAACGGGCTATATTAATTCTACCGAAAAAACAAAACAGCAACAAGAACTTGCCAGTACAACCGATCTTAATCAAGAAATTCCTGAGCAAATGAGCAACGAGTACACCGTAAAAGCAAACCTCTCTGTAATTAAAACAACAGATCAAATGCTAGGTGATGTAATTGATTTGTTGGGTTAGAAAAAACGAAAGTGCTATTTTAGTCACTCTCATCAAAAGCGCACCTAAAGCCCAGTTTTAAGCTAGAGAAATTAGGACGGTTTTTAAATTGGGCACTTGACTTTAGACTACTTACATCACTAAACCAACTTCCCCCTCGAGTAACCTTGCTCTCCTTTTTTGAATGGCCGGTTTCTTTCTGATACCAATCATCCACCCACTCAAAAACATTTCCACTCATATCATACAAACCCCACTTATTAGGTTTTTTTTGCCCTACAGGATGAGTTTGATTGTTTGAATTTTTAAAATACCAAGCAAACTTATCCGCTCTTTTCTTCTTCCAATAGTAATCCTCTTTTTCCTCTGCCCTAATCGCATATTCCCACTCAACCTCTGTAGGAAGGCGACCATTTACCTCTCGACAATAATCATCCGCTTCCTTCCAAGTCACATTTTCTACGGGTAAATTTTTTCCCTTTCGATAAGAAGGATTTTTCTTTGCTATCCGCTGAAACTCTTTTTGCGTTACTTCGAACTGATGCATATAATATGTTTTAACTTTTGTTCTCTTCCCATTTTTATTCTCAAAAACTCCTGAGGGGATTTTTGAAACTCTTCCCACAATATGTTGAGGAACCGAATTTTTTCTTTGTTTTTTCTCTTTTAATAAAGCTTCGGTTTTAAAGCCCCATACAAAACTTTCCACCTTTTCTTTACCATCACTTACAACAACCCTCCAATAATACTGTTGGTTGGGCTTTAATGTTGTAATTATTTTAAACGGTTTATCAGATTCCGCCAACTTGTTAAGAGGTGGGTTTTCTTTGCCTATATATAAAGAATAAGAAAAGTGACTAAATGTACCCGTATCTACAGAAGACCAAGCAAAACGAAGGGAGTCTCCTTTTACTACTTGATTCATTTGTGGATAAACTAAACTAGGAGGAGGTGGAAGAACACTTTGAATAAGGGTTTTAAAAGTTACAATTTCAGGAAGCCCCACCCCTAAATTGTTTTGAGGAACAATTCTTAATGTATATTCTGTACTAGGTTCAAACCCACGCAATGTCACCGGGCCAAAAGGAACTGTGTCAATATTTCTCCAACCTTCGGCCGTAAATTTTTGAATAACATAGCCTAAATTCTCTGGGTAATGAAACCAATCCAAAACAATTGAATCCGCATGTACTTCCCTCTTCTCGACAGCAATTAACTTGTTTGGAGGAAAGGCAATCACACGTTCAAAATCACTTGTTTGATTCCCCTTCTTAAAGCTTCCCCCTAATCGACCCCCCACACTGAGAATTCGATTAACTCCTCCCATAAAATTACGTGATTGACTTAGTTTAACATATGCAGGTAAATTCAACTTAAGAGGTTTGCTTCCTAAAAGATCAACCCCTAATCTTGGCACCAATGAAGCTTTTACCCTTCCTTGAGACAATTTTCCTGCTACCGGACTCTTCGTTACACTTGAATTAAAAAGTACATTCACCTCAGCGTTCTCTTCAATCCACTGTCCATCCTCGCTTAACCCCATACGAAGAGAGACTTCTTCTGAAAAGTTAAGTTCCAGCTGATTTTCGCCCTCATCTATCTGCACCTCAAAAGACGCTGAAAAACCATGCCTTACATGGATAAAAACCCCTTTATCTAAGGGGATATGATGTGAAAAAACAAAAGGCAGTTTTTTTGTGAGTTGACGTTTTACATTCCCTGTTGTTGTTAGGGTAACAAATGATTCCATCTCAAATACACCATCTAAACTCAAGTCATAAACATCTACCTTTCCCTCAATAATTTTTAAATGACCCGTTAAAACAGGCTGGCCACTCAACTTTGTTTTTTCCATTTTTAAGCTCATAGAAGGTGGAGAGTCTTCTCCCCCTAAATCAGCTCCAAACTCTTGCCATTGACTATCAGCCATGGCAAAAGACAATGTGGGTTGTACAGAAAAAGATAAGTCACATTGCAAAACCACCTCTGACAACTTTGCTGGTGCTACCTTTAACTTCCAAACAGACAAACCTCCCAAGCGAGAAGCCTCTTCTGCGTGAATAACTCGCACCATAACCCCGCCTAAATTTTTTGCTAAAATAATTGAACGATCGTTAATACTTATCTCTGTAGGAAGCTCCACTTCCATCAACCCTAAAGGTTTATGATAGGATAAAACTTTACTTTCAAATAAAGCAGAAAAGTTAATTACATTTTCTTTTAGTAGCGTTGGCACGTTCGCATCGTTATTTTCAACAAATACAACATTCTCTACTTGGTGCCCTTTTACTTCTATTTTGTTAATATCGGGTCGACCAATAGAATCTAACAAAGTAACATTTAATACTTTCGCCCCTCTTTTTACCTGATCAACTACAATCTCTGCAAATGAAGTGGCAAAAAAGCACAATATGATAAACAAAAATCTCATCATTTATTCCATCTTCGCCACTAATTTTTTTAGCACTTTTTTATTGTCTATATACAAAGTTAAAAAAGCGATTCCTTTTAAAGACTTAAAACGTTCCCAACGCCCATCTTCCTCAAAAACATACTGTCCTTTCACTAAGTGGTTTTCAAAAAGCACACCTAAAAACTTCCCACTAAAATCATGAACCTCCAAACGAACAAACCCATTTTGAATAAGCTCTAACGTCAAGTTTTGTTTATTTCCTTGCCCCACTTTATATGTTAACACATTAAGATTTTTAATTTTTAATTTTTCAACTTTTACTTTGGAGTTTAAACGACCAGAAGTTTGAAAGTTCTCTTCAACTCTAACACTTACCTCTTGAGTGGTAACAGGTTCTGTCAAAAAAAGAATCAACTTTTGTTTGGGTTTCTCTTGTGCAACGGAAAGAACCACAAGAGTTAAACCCAACAGCCACCACACCCCATAAATGTTGTTTTTCTTTTTGTAGGCCAAAGCCTCTCCTTATATTGGAAAAAATAATTTTTTCCTATTCCCCCAACCGCTAGAGGGTTCTCTTATAGTAGCTTATTTTATGCTTTTATGCTCGCTATCCAATGAAGCACCCGATTAGACACACGTTCCCTTTTTTTAAGGGCAATTTTATGCTTTTTCTTGGCTCAAGCCTTCCAATCAGTGTATATTTCCCCTAATAACCCTTTTTTGCATCAAGTATGACCACAAAACCACAACACACTCTCTCTCTACCAAGGGTCTTTCGGTTTAAATACTTCCAAAGGATTCTGACCGGTTTACAGGTTTTAAGTGATTTAGCCAGTTTTTACTTTGGCTTTCTCCTCGCCTATTTCCTCTGGAGCAAGCTCGGCCCTTATCTTTCTATTGATATGTATGAAAAGCTACCCTTTGAGCGGTACAGTCTTTTATTTGGTTTAAGCACACTAACCCTTCTCATTGGTTTAGAAGTAAACAACTTATACCAACCGCAACGCAGCCTCCTTAATAGTAAAGAGTTTTTTCTTTTGTTTAAAACATGGATCCTCTCAGGTTTAATTACCCTAACTCTTCTCTACCTTTCTGATAAATACTTTAGCCGAGGAATGTTCCTTTTAACTTGGATGTTTCTGTTTTTCTTTCTTTTTATCAATCGATACATCTTTTTTAAATTCAGTACGCTTTTACGTTCATGGGGTTTTATTGAAACGACTGTTATCATTTACGGAGTGGGTTTTTTAGCGGAGGATCTCGTCCATAAAATTCAGCAGACCCCTAAACTTGGCTATCACATTGCTGGTATCGTCAAAGATCAATCACAGGAGGAAAGTTCTCCTGAACTTTTTATGGATCGATACCCTGTCTTAGGTTCTTTTTCCCAGCTGAAAAATATCATTCTTAAAACAAATGCTGAAAAGCTTTTTATTGCCCTAGCACATTTACCTTCGACCAAAGTGATTAAAATTCTAAACATCTGCCGTTCCACAGGTTGTAAATTTCAAATCATCCCCTCTTTTTACGAAAGCTCCTTAGAAAAAACAGAAATCACAAATGTAGAGGGAATCCCCCTTATTGGTTACAAAGAGCCAACACTACCTTTTTCAAAAAGGGCGATTAAACTTTTTTTTGATTTAACCCTAGGAACCTTTCTCCTCCTTTTAGGTTTCCCTCTTTTCCTTTTTACCGCTCTTACCCTTAAGCTCATCAAAAAAAGAAAGCTTTTTAAACGAACAACAAAAGTAGGGTATAAAAAAAAGGCTTTTAGTCGACTCTCATTAAACATTCAAAACC
>CAZLBO010000002.1:0-28247 GCA_964557725.1 uncultured Bifidobacteriales bacterium
GACAAGTAATGCCGAAGGAGAAAAGGTAAAGACCATTGAATTAGAATCCGAAAATGCGGAAGCCGAATGGATTGTTCATAAAATTGGACAAAAAGGAATTCATGAGTTTGGAAACACAGCCGTCTTCTACCGCACCAATGCTCAATCCCGTGTGATTGAGGATCACTTACGCCGTAACCAAATCCCCTATGCACTCATAGGCTCTATCCGATTTTACGACCGAAAAGAAATCAAGGACATCTTGGCCTACCTACAAACCATTAACAATTCCAAAGACAGTGTCTGCCTAGGAAGAGTCATTAACACCCCCAAACGAGGGATAGGTGATAAATCTGTAGAGACCTTTGCCGACTACGCTATTAACCACAACATGACTCTTTATGAAGCTTTTCAAAATAGGGATCTCATGGATATTAGTGCCTCTCTCCGCACAAAAATTGGGAGCTTTGTTAACATCATTGAAGGGCTCAAGGCCGATGCGAAAGAATTATCTGTTTCTGAATTAGTAGAATCAGTCATTGAAAAGTCAGGTTTTCGAGAGTTTTTTGAAAATGATACCAGTGATTCCATCGACCGAATGGCTAATGTAGAAGAACTTATCTCTGCGGCAGAAGATTTTGAAGGGCGACAAGAAAAAGCGGGATTAGATGAATTTCTACAAGAAATTGCGCTTTACTCTCAAAGTGATGGAGAAAGTAAAAATAAAACCGTGACCTTAATGACCGTACACAGTGCGAAGGGCTTAGAATTTCCAAGAGTCTTTATCACAGGACTAGAGGAAGGGCTCTTTCCCATGACCCGCTATGATGATGAGGCCGATTTTGAAGAGGAAAGACGATTATTTTATGTCGCTGTGACCCGTGCAGAAAAAGAACTGTTTATCACTCATACCGCTTGCCGCAGAGTATGGGGTAATGTTACGGTCAATATTCCCTCTCGATTTTTAAGTGAAGCCAATAGTCAATATATCGAAGACCTTGGACAAATAGGAGCCATCGCTCCTAGGCGCTCTCACTCCAATAAACCCGATCGGTATAAAAAAACAACCCAAGCCACCCCCAAAGGCAGGCATTATGAGCCAGTGGAAGAATCCCAAAATTCTCCTGATTATGAGAGTTTCTCGGAAGAACCGACAATTGCGCCAGGCAAAAAAGTCTCTCACGCCAAATTTGGAGTAGGAAAGATCATCCGAGTAGAAGGTTCTGGAGACTCCTGTCGGTTAGTGATCACATTTCGGGACGGAATACCTAAACGAATGGTCTTAAAATTTGCTAAACTTACTTTTTTGGATAATTAACCTAGGAGTACCATGTCTCTTTCAAAAGAACAGATTGCACAATTAGCACAGCTGTCACTTCTGGATTTATCCGAAGAGGAAACCGAAAAGTTTAAAGGGGATCTTGAAGAAGTGATTCAGTACATGGATAAACTCACCGAGCTCGATTTAAGTGATGAAGAGCCTATGATGTTAATGGATGCTTCCAAAAAACTTTGGCGAAAAGATGAAATTAAAGAGAGTCTTTCGCGAGAAAAGGCTTTTCAAAATGCTCCCCAAATTCAACACAATCATTTTGCTATTCCCAAAACGGTTAAGTAAAGTAAAAGGCCAAAATTGAAAAAGAAAAACAAAACAAAATTTATCGTTGTCACAGGGGGAGTCCTCTCTGGTTTAGGCAAAGGAATTGCAGCAGCCTCTATTGGCAACTTACTTTCTGATCGCCTCAAGGTGATTCCTGTTAAATGCGATGGATACCTTAATACCGACCCCGGCACTATGAACCCCATTGAACATGGTGAAGTTTATGTGTTAGATGACGGTGGTGAAGTCGACATGGATTTTGGGCATTACGAACGATTCTTAAATGTTCAGGCCAAATCCCCTTGGAATTTAACTATGGGGAAGATCTTCAAAAGTATTTTAGACAAAGAACGCAAAGGGGATTACCTCGGGAAAACGGTTCAATTTATCCCTCATGTTACCGATGCGATTCGAGAACAATTCAATCTTATTATAGAAGAAGAAAGCCCTGATGTCATGCTCATTGAAGTGGGTGGCACCGTGGGTGATTTGGAGAATCAATTTTATTTAGAAGCCATTCGCCAATTAAAACGTGAAGTTTCTCCTCAAGATATGATTATCATTCACCTTACTTATGTCCCTATCCCTAGTGGAGTGGGAGAACAAAAATCAAAGCCCACTCAAATGTCAGTACGTGACCTCAATGAACGAGGCATTGAACCTGATATTATTATTGGCCGATGCTCTGAATTCCTTAGCCCTGCCGTCAAAGAAAAAATAGCTTCCTATTGTAACATCGACCCTAAAGAGGTGATTTCTGGAGTAGATGTAGAATGTGTTTATGAGAACCCTTTGATCTATGAAAAAGAAGGCGTCCCTGAGTTGCTGCACAACAAACTAGGTCTTTATTCTCCACCCAACCTCGATACATGGGGAAAGTGGGTTCAAGTGTTAAAGAACAACCTTTCAAACCCTAGAAAAACAGTAACAATTGCTCTCTGTGGCAAGTACACTGCTCTAGAAGATTCATACGCTTCTATCATTGAAGCCCTGATTCATTGTGAAGCTCACAACAACATTAAAATCAAAGTAAAATGGGTAGAGACTTCTAAAATTGAAAATGCTCATGATGTAGAACAATCTTTAAAGGGGATGGACGGTGTCATTGTCCCTGGTGGATTTGGTGCCCGTGGTATTGAGGGAAAAATCAAGCTTATTCAATATGTAAGGGAAAATAATGTACCCTTTCTCGGTATTTGTTATGGAATGCAATTAGCCGTAGTCGAATTTGCCCGCAACAAATGCAACCTCCCCCATGCCCATACTGCCGAAATAGAAGAAACCGGTCAAAAGGTAAAAGACCCTGTCATTGCTTTATTACCTAGTCAAAAACATGTGACTCATAAAGGAGGCTCCATGCGACTGGGTGGCCACGATGTAGAGTTAAAACAGGGTACCAAAGTTTTTGATATTTTTGGAAAGAAAAAAACTGTACGCCAACGATTTCGCCATCGCTATGAGGTCAACCCAAATTATGTGGAACAAATTGAAAAAGAAGGGATGATATTTTCTGGAAAAGCTCCCGATGAGTCCATTATGCAAATTCTAGAAATACCTGAACATAAGTATTTTGTGGCTTGTCAGTTCCACCCCGAACTCACCAGTAATTTAAGAAAGCCTTCTCCTTTGTTTCACGGTTTAATTCAAAGTATTTTAAAATAAGGCCTCTTTTTCCATGTTTACCCAAACGGAAAAAAAAATTATACTCCTTATTCTCGGCTGTTTGTTGGTGGGGTTTACTTCCCAACTCATCGCTAAAAAAAGAGTTCAAACCTTGGATCCCCTCTCCCCTACTCCTCTTGTAGTGGAAGGCAAAAAGGTTCCTTTGATCTCAGAGCCTTCTGATTCAACAGCTTCTGTTCAAAAGCTTCTTCCACAGGACACAAGTCTCCCCGTTTCTCATTCAACAACAGCTTCTGTGAACTCCGTGCCTTCTACAAAAATAAACATCAACCAAGCAAACACAGCTCAACTCATACAGGTAAAAGGAATTGGCCCTAAAACGGCTCAAAAAATTATTACTTACCGTAAAAAACATGGGCCTTTTAAGAAAATAGGGGATTTAATACACGTAAAAGGAATTGGAACAAAAAAACTCGAAAAACTCAGAGGGGTTTTTAGCTTTTTGGGAGATTCTGTACAGATAAGCCCCTAATTATAATATACTTATCAAAATAAAAAGTGATGAAAACAAAAAGTATCATAGGTCTCGACTTAGGTCACTCTGTCATTAAACTGGCCGAATACTCCCCGCAAAAAAAGGAAATTCTCACTCTTGCGAAAATGGTATTAGACCCCGAAGAATGGAAACAAGAAGCAGATATTTATAAAAAGATAGCGGAATGGATCAAAGAAAAAAAGCAAGCCTCCTCCTCCGAAATCGTTTTGGGAGTCTCCGCTAAACACGCGATCCTCAAACAATGTGCACTCCCTAAGGCCGAACAGAATATTCAAAAAGCCATTCAATGGGAACTTGAACAAAGTTTAATTTCTCCTGTGGAAGGCTACTTTTTTGACTACCACTTATCCCCCGACTCTGCAACAGATGAGCTTCAAAATTTTTCTGTAGCAGCACTTCCTAAAAAAAATATTCACTCGATTCTCGAACACTTTTCTCATCACGACTTACCCATTACGGTAGTTGATATTGATATTTTTGCAGCCTTTAATGCTTTAGAAGCCAATCATCCAGAAGTTGGCAGTGCCTTCTTACTTTTAAAGGCTGACCTTAATGGAATCGGTTGTTTAGCTGTTTCCCGTAAAAACTGGATTCGTTATGACTTTATTGAAGTCCCCGCAAATTACTCTCAGTTGCAAGAGGAAGAAGAACGTACCTCATCTATTGAAGCTATTTCAAACCAATGGGGCTCTTTATTAAAAAGCATCTTTGCTAATGAGAAAGAGGAAAAACCCACTCATGTATTTAGCTGTGGCGACCTACTTGAAGATGAAGATTTAATGCAAGGTATACAATCCGCCTTTCCTTTAGAATGGAGCCCCATTCAATCTTTTCAGAATGTTTCCTTTCCCCATGAAAAAGAACAACAGGAACAAATAGCAAAAATGGCTCCCCATTGCGCAACAGCAGTAGGGCTCTCCTTGCGTTTTAAGGGAGATGACTCTTGATACGTATTAACCTCATCAAGCATCTAGATCCTCCTACTCCAGAAAAAAAGGAGTCTTCTTGGAAGTCTAAAAAATCGTTTTCCCTAATAGGCGTAGGTTTTCTTATTCTCTGTGGAGCACTCGGGTATTTCTTTTTTAATAAAGAAGCCCTTACACCTACGCTTCCAGAACCTCCTTTAGAGTCTGTTGAAACGGAAGACGAGGTTATCAGCGAAACTCTCCACGCAAAAAAGCCCACCCCCTCACCAGTGGATTACTCCCAAGCGGTAGAGGAAGTCGTCAAAGAAATTGAAATAGAAATCAAAAAACCAAAAGCAAAAAAACGATACCGACAACTCGACCCTAATGAAGTAATACATTACCAATTATCCCTGGCAAAAAAGACCATGGATTACCTCAACCAAGTAGGCTTTAAGGAGATTGGCTTTAATGATATTGTTATCAATATTCCCGGAAAATTTTATCTACACGGAAAAGCCGCTAATTTAAGTTTTTACAAAAAATTTAAACGCGACTTAACCAAAGCCCCTTTTGTCAAAATAAAACCAGGGATGCTTAAATCTTTTGGAAGAGGAATTGGCCGAGAATTTTCTTTTTATGGACACTTTAAGTTCTCTCACTCTGGCAACCAAGAGAAACGAGTGATGAACAACAATGAGTTAAAAAAAGAATTAAAGAAAATCCAACGCACGGCAAGATCTTCCAAGCTTAAGCTCTCAGCCTTTGTTCTTAAATCTAACACTCGCTATAAGTCTAATGTCAAACGAACCTATAAATTACAAATTAGAGAATGCACCTTCCTTCACTTTCAAAACTTTATTGATAAGTTACACCGCACCCATTCAAAGTTGGGAATCAAAAAAATATCACTCCGTGCAGGCGCAAACAAAAAGATGATCGCCAGCCTAGACATTATCGCTTTTCTAGAAGAATAAATGGCGTTGGCAATTACAGGGGGTCAATTTAAAGGGATAAAACTCCATTCCCTCAGTCAAAGCTCAGTCACACGCCCTACCAGCGGAAAAATGCGTGAAGCTTTATTCAGTATCATTGGACCAGATATTATTGGCTCTACCTTTTTAGATTTGTTTGCAGGGTATGGAGCCGTCGGTCTAGAAGCCATGAGTCGTGGTGCTCAATCTGTTGAGCTTGTTGAATCCAACGAGAAAATTTTTAGAGTTCTGCAAAAAAACCAAAAAAAGTTCCCTTTGGAGAGCATTCAGCTCTGGAAAAAGGATGCTTTGACCTTTTCTCCTCAAAAAATGGATTATATCTTTATCGATCCTCCTTTTACACTAAACTTTGATGAAATGGAAGACATGGTCACTCGGCTTTTAAGTCAATGCGACTGTTTTCTCGTCCAATTTCCTACCCGCCAACCTCCTCTTTGGATCAAACAAGCCTCCAAGATTAAAAAATATGGCGAATCTAGCCTTGGCATTTTTTATAATTAACCTATGACAAAAGCAATTTACCCCGGAACCTTTGACCCTATTACACGTGGCCACTTAGATGTCATCTATAGAGCTTCTCAACTATTTGAAGAAGTCAACGTTGTTGTTTCCTATAACCCCGAAAAGAAAAACCTGTTTACTGGCGATGAACGTGTAAACCTTATTAAAGAAGCAATGGGAGATTGGCCTAATGTCAAAGTGTCCAAGCACCATGGTCTAACCGTTAAATACCTCAAAGCACAAGGTGCTCAGGTGATCATCCGAGGCCTTAGAGCCGTGAGTGACTTTGAGTTTGAATTTCAAATGGCTTTGATGAATCAAAAGTTGGAACCCACTTGTGAAACCATTTGCCTCATGCCTCGAGAAAATTTTACTTATTTAAACTCAAGTATTGTGAAAGAAATTTTTTCTGCGGGAGGAGATATCTCTCAATTTGTCACGGAAAATGTAGAACAAGCCTTACGCACAAACCTCAACAAAAAAAAGAAATAAACTATGATATTCTCGGGAAGCAATCCTTCACAAGTTCCTAAAACTATTCGCAATCTCATTCTTATTAATGTCATTTTATTTGTGGCAGATGTTCTGACGGGCGGAGCCTATCTCTCGCAAAATCTTGCGTTAGTTCCTGACTTAGTGGTACAAGATCTTCAGCTGTGGAGAACCTTTACCTACAGTCTCCTTCACAGCATCAACCGTCCTTTTCATATTCTTTTTAATATGCTTATCCTATGGTCTATTGGTGTCCCCCTCATTCACCAATTAGGGGAAAAAAAGTTTCTAAAAATTTACCTCTTTAGCTGTCTTATTGCTGGAGCTTTTACGGTGCTCGTCAGCTTTTTTATCCCTAGTATGGGAAGCAATTTTATTGTTGGCGCCTCAGGAGGTATCAGCGCTATTTTTATTTTATTTGTCATGCTCAACCCCGAAGCAGAATTTCTCTTTGGAGTCAAGGGAAAGTATTTGGCTATTGTATGGGTTGCTATTGATGTTCTCTACCTTACGGGAAATGATGGAGTTGCCCATTCTACTCATTTAGGAGGAGATATTTTTGGCTTTTTATTTTTTAAATTTGGTATGAATGGCCCTTCACTCTTAGAGAAATGGAATGCCGTCAAACAGGAGCAAGTCAGAAAAAAGAACTACTCGCTCAAAAATGATGTTGATTTAATTCTAAAGAAGATTTCTGACCAGGGAATGGAATCTCTTAATCGAACCGAAAAGAAAATATTAAACCAATATCAAGAGTCAAAAAAAGTAGCCTTTCCCTCTAAGAAAAAAGCCGAACCCACCCCTGTCAAAGAAGCCGATAACGTAGATGATATTTTGCAAAAAATTTCGGAAACAGGAATAGATTCTTTAACCCGTTCAGAAAAGAAACGCCTTGATCAAGCCAGCGAATTAAAAAGAAAAAAGAATAATACGATTGATTTTGATCAATTCAAAAAAACTAGAGAATAGCTTCTATTTTATCCAAAAGTTCTTGAAGAGTAAATGGTTTTTGTAAAAAGCCCTTAATACAACTAATGGCCATCAGTTCTCCCTGATACTTAGCATCAGCCACAAAGCCCGAAGCCACCAATACTTTTATCTCCGAAGAATATTCCATTGCCACCCGAATCACATCTAATCCATTTTTTCCTGAAAACTCCAAGTCTGAAATTAAAAGATCAAATTTATTTTTGGCTAATAATTTAATCGCTTCATCAGGACTATCCACAATAGTCAATTGCTCACACTTACCTTTTAAGGCCTGTTGATAAAATCGTTTCAACACAAAATCGTCTTCTGCAATCAAAAGGTGCTTTAGGTTTTTACTCGTCATAAGAAGAAACTAATGATATAAATAAGCTATCTTTTGTTCACATTTTTGAAGGGATATTATGAAAAACAAAAAAATAGTAGGTGTAGGAGCCGCTTTAGTCGATCTATTAATCAATGAATCAGACGAATACATTCAAAAAATTGGTTGCGAAAAAGGGGGAATGACTCTTGTCGAAAGAGCACAGATCTCTCAGTATCTTAAAGATTCCTCGCAAAACCATACCCTTGTTCCAGGAGGCTCAGCCTGTAATACTATTGTAGGAATCAGCCAATTAGGGGGAAAAGCTTCCTTTTTGGGAGCCTGTGGCCAAGATGATTTTGGAAACAGTTTTGAATCTGGCCTTCAAAAAGCAGGAGTCACGAGCCTTTTAAAAAAACACGATTCCGAAGAAACAGGTCGAGTTTTATCTGTAGTCACCCCCGATGCTCAACGCACCATGTTTACTTATTTAGGCGCTTCTGCCACTCTCTCCCATGAGAATATTGGGGCCTCACTTTTTGATGATTGCTCAATTGTTCATTTAGAGGGCTATTCGTTATTTAATCCCGATTTAGTTTTAAAGATTCTGGATCAACTCAAAGACCGTTCCATTAAAGTCTCCTTAGACTTGGCTTCTTTTCAAGTTGTTGAAGCCAGCAAAGAATTGCTCGAAAAAATAATGCCTTCCATCGATATTTTACTCGCTAATGAGGACGAAGCTAAAGCTTATACAGGTAAAAACGAAGAAGACTCCCTTGAAGAATTCGCCAAACTCTGTGAAATTGCGGTGGTCAAAAAAGGCAAAAAAGGCGCTTTAATCGCTAGAGGCAATGAGCGAGTCACTGTAGATGCTCACGTCGTCCATGCTGTAGACACAACAGGTGCTGGTGATTTATGGGCTTCTGGCTTTTTATACGGATTATCCCAAGAACTCCCCCTCAAAGATTGCGGAGAATTAGGCGCTTTAGTTGCCTCAGAGGTCGTTCAAGTTTTTGGTGCGGCTATCCCCAACGACGGCTGGGAACGAATTCATCAGAAAAAATAAATAATGTGTGAAATGATGTAGGGACACAATAAATTGTGTCTCTACTACAACATCTACATAATAGCCGACATGTAACCGTCAAACTTTTCCCGCAATAGCTCCTTATTCTGGCACTTTCGAATGCGTTTAAGAGCTTGATCCCTCAATTGCCTGACTCTTTCGTGAGAAACATTTAAAGTTTCTCCTACTTCCCGAAGGGTCTGAGGGGCTTCGTGGCTAATGCCAAAAAGACCCTTAAGAACCATGGCTTCTCTTTCTGGTAATTCAGAAAGAAGATTCTTTGCAAAATGCTCAATCGCTTGAATCTCTGTGGATGACTCAGGACTTACCCCTACTTCATCTGCTAGAACCTCCGAATAAGTGGTTTTTGAGTCCATCTTTAATGGGGCGTCAAAAGAAATACCACTTTCTCCTAATTGGATAAGCTCTCTAATGTCATCATCTAGTTCTTTGCTACCTGATTGCGCCTTTAGGGCTTTTCTTACCCTTAGGTGTTGATTTGCTGGCAACCGAATTAATGAGCCATGCTCATTGATAGAACGGGTGATATAAGCTTTTATCCACCACACAGCATAGGAGATAAATTTTAGCCCCCTTGAATGATCAAAACTCTCAATGGCACGAATCAGCCCCATCGCCCCTTCACTCACTAAATCAGGCAAAGGAATAGGGCAACCCCTATACTGCAACGCAACCTTTAAGACAAACCTCATATTGGCTTGTATCAGCTTCATTCTAGCCTTTTTACTCCCCTTTCTGCAAAGTTCAAATAATTGATGTTCATCTTTCCTATCCACAGGAGAGGTTTTTCGTATGTCCTCTAAGTAAAGCTTTAAAGCTTCATCATTATTATTAAAATTCATTTTTACCCTTTCTTAATCAAACGGTCAAGCACACCATTTATTAAAGATTTTTTCTTAAAAAAAAACCACTTTTGAGCAAACTTTTTAAAAAAAACTTTTCCCCCTCAATTTCCCCTATTTTCTAAACTCGAAAAAAAAGCTTAAGGGTTTTCCTAAACCCGTCGATAACTATTGATGGAGGAAGACTGCACTTGTAGAAAGTTATGGAAGGATTATCAATAGGAGGGTTAGCTTCAGGGCTAGATACCAACGCCATCATTGATGGGTTGACTGGCATTGAAGAATCCAAAGTTAAAAGAATCGTCATCAAAGAAAACGCGGTTCAACTAAAATTAGACGCATTTAAGCAATTACAGGGGAAAATTTCATCCTTTGCCGATACCGCCTCTAGTTTAGACGACATCAAAGCTTTTAATTTATACGAAAGCACCAGTAGTGATGAAGAAGCAGTCACTATTACAGGGGATGAGAATGCCACTCCTGGCTCTTATAACCTTGAAATAGACAGTTTAGCCACACAATGGAAATTGAGTTCTAAAGCCTATTCAGGCTTTACCACTGCCCTTAATTTAGCAGGAAAATTTGAACTTTCAAAATCAAAAGAGGCCATTGAGAATGACCCTATTGAAACCACTTTAGAAATAGAAATAAACGCCAATGATTCCCTCAAAGACATCGTCAACAAAATTAATGGACTTGATGGGGCTGGAGTAAGAGCCTCACTCATCAGTTTAAATGAAAATGAACACCGACTTGTTTTAAGTGCTGTAGATGAGGGTGCTGACGGCTTCTATCTAAAAGATACAGGAGGAAGTAACATCCTCGACTCTAATGGCCTAGGTGTTTTAGATTATAGCTCAAAAATAAAATCGGATTTCAACCTAAGACTCAATACCATTGGGGTCGCACAAACCACTACCCCTTTTTCAGAGTTATTTGCAGGAATAGGACAAAGTTCTGCCATTGATGCAGGAGATGAAATTAGCATCACAGGAACAGATGCTAATGGGAATAATGTAGCAGGTACTCTTACTTTAGGTGCAGGAAGTACTATTCAAAACCTGCTAGACCAAGTCAAAACAGTCTATGAATCTCAAGGGAGCACAGTCAATGTTTCCCTTAATGAATCGGGGCAAATCTCTATTACTGACACTAGTAGTGGACTCCAAGACATGACTCTCAATATGCAATTTAACGATGCAAATGGATCGGGATCTCAATTAAGCTTATCCTCTGCCACTGAACAAGGAGTTGTTCAAAACAATTTTCAAAATGTACTCTCCGAAGGAAAAAAAGCCTTTTACAATATTGACGGTTTATCTGTTTCCTCCGAAGGGAATCAAGATGATAGAACCGTAACAGGAGTTACATTTAACCTACTCAAAGCAGAAACAGGAATTTCTAATCGAGTTGAAATTAAACGTGATGATGCAGGTATTGTTGAAAAAATTCAAGGGTTTGTAGATGCTTATAATGATGTAATGAATTACATCGCTTTTAAATCTAAAATACAAACAGATGGAGACGATGAAAACTCAAACAAAAAAACAAAAGTTAAATCTGTAGGCCCCTTTGCCAGTGATTCTTCCATTTATAAAATCAAAAATGATTTACGAACAATGGTCACAAGTAGTATTCAAGAATTAGGCGACAAATCAGTTTATACAAGTATGGCTAGTATTGGAGTTACTTCTAAATCCGACGGAACTCTTTCTATTGATGCTTCAAAAGTAGAAAAAGCTCTCAATCAAGATTTCTCTGGATTTAGAAACTTATTTATCACCAATGGTTATTCTGATAACCCCAGTCATACATTGGGCTCTTATGACAAAAATACAGAATCGGGCACCTATTCTATAGACACCGGAAGCGAACAGATTGATGGAGTAGACGCCGTCAGAAGTGGAGTTCTTTTGACCTCAAAAGAAGGGGATTCTAAAGGTTTAATTATCGATAGCCCTTCAGGAACAGGAGTTGGATCTTTTACCTTTACAAGAGGTATTGCCAGTCAAATCTCTAAATATTGGGCTGTGGCCAATGATCCTTTTGAGGGAACATTAAGTACAACAAAAAAGGGTTTTGAAAAAAGTATTGAGAGATTTAGGGACAGAGCCACAGAAATGGAAAAGAAAGTCGAAACCTTTCGGCAACGACTCATCAAACAATTTTCTGATTTAGAAATGCGTATGTCGCGCCTTCAACAACAGAGCTCTAGCTTTCAAGCTCAGATCGGATAATAAACAAAAGGGGAAATAATGCGAAACCAGGGAGCCTATTCATACAAACAATCAAACATCAGTACCGCCGATAGGGGGAAATTGGTTATTATGATTTATGATCATTGCTTAAAATGGTGTAAAATTGCCTTAGATGCAAATAGCATTCAGAACATAGAAAAAACAACCCAAGCTATTTTTAAGGTTCAAGATGGTATCACAGAACTCATTTGCGCCCTTGATATGGACAAAAAAAATGAAATATCAAACAACCTCTTTAATCTCTATACTTTTTACAACAAACACTTAACCACTGCATTGCAAACCAAGGATCCCCAACCTATTGAGGATGTTCAAAAAATGATGTCTACTTTGAGACTGGCTTGGTTAGAGGCTATTGAAAAAGTTCGAGTAGAAGATCGCTCCACTCTAAAGGAGTCTAGTGGAAATCAAATACGTATGGTGGGATAATGCATTCAACCACTGTTCACCTTTCTACTGAGCTAGATATTCTCTATGGCTTATACAACCTTGCGTTAGACCATAGTACAAATATTAATGCGACAGATTCTTTTGCCATGACTCAATGTCTTGACATTAGACAACGATTATTAACAAAAACTCAATCGTCTTCGAAAAAGGCGACAACCTTACTCAAAAAATTTAATACTCTGAAGTTTATCCCCTCAAATGAAAGAGCATTGGTTGAACAAAAACGTTTATTAGTCGAAGAATTGCTTAAAAAAATCAAGCTCTCCGAGCATCAAATGATGCACATGATGCACCTTAAGATGAAATCTATTAGGACTGAGCTTGCAGGAATTCACCAGAAAAAATCAGCGACCCGCGCTTACCTTAAAGCCTCTCCCAACCTACTTTCACCTGTGAGTTAATTCTGATTTTTCTAACCACTCTTTTTCTAAAAGACGATAGAGCTTCCCAAAATCGTCCACTGAAATTTCCTCTGCTCGGGTATTTTCTGATAAGCCTAACTCTGCTAATACTTCTAACAATCTTGGTTTAGCAAAATCCTTTGCCAAGCAGTTTGTTATTTTTTTTCTCTTCATTGAAAAAGACTTTCCTACAAATAGGAAAAAGAGAGGCTCTATTATTTTAGGAGCTTCAAGGGCTTCTAGCTTTAAAGTTGCCGAAAGGACATTTGGCCTTGGCCGAAAGGCCTCAGGGGAGATTTTTTGCATCATGGTTACTTTTGCAAAACTTTGCACATAAACACTCAATGAGCCATAATCCCTCGTACAAGGTTTAGCGACAAGCCGCTTAGCCACTTCATGCTGAAACATAAAGTAAAAATATTGAAAATCATTGATATGCGGCAAAAAGTGATTCAAAATAGAAGTGGAACGATTATAGGGTAAATTTCCTACTAAAATAGGCTTCCCCTTTTTTTCTTCTCTCGGATCTTTCAAATCTTCATAGGAATATTTTGTAGCATCCCCGTGAATACAAAAAAGCTTTTCTTCTACAAATTTTTTTTGAAGATGCTCTACCCAAGTGATATCGGCTTCAATCGCTGTAATGGAGTCACATTTTTGAATGAGATTGCCAGTTAACTTCCCTGCTCCTGGCCCAATTTCTACAATCCAATCCTCGGGGGTACAGGTAATATCTCCTATTATCTTTTGAACTTCACTCTCTTCGACCAAAAAATTCTGACCAAAGGCTCTTCTTTTATTTCTTATATGTTCTTTCATTTGGGCCTGGTTTATTCTTTTCTTTCGTATTGAACCATCTCTTAGTATCTTATTCTCGTCCAAATTATTAAAATTGTAAGCATAAGGAGAATTTTGTTGGGCATTTTTGGACGATTAAATCAATCTGCAATGCGAGTATTGTTAAAATTTACCCTTTTATTGCTTTTTTTTAGCATTCTGCCCCTTTATGCCATTCAGAATCAAAGAATTGCCTATTTTAAAACTCCCCCAAATGCTTATCTCATGGATGAAATGCTTCCTCAAAGAGGTATTTTATCCCCTCGACAAGGTTTACTCACTCCTAAAAGTCAATATATCAAAAAATATCACAGTATAGACTTTGATACTCGAGAGGCACGAGTCATCCATTATATTGAAATACCCGGCTCTCATGACTCAACCACAACCTATACCACTTATTACCGAGAACTCGGCTCGTACACAGAAGACCTCACTAAAATTGTGCACTACCGCACTTGGCTCAATGAGTTTATTGGACAAGGCGCTCATGATGGCGTCCCTCTAGGTGAACTTGAATGGGATCTTCCTTTTAAAGTCCCCGACTGGATGACCTTAGCTGGCTTTGGCAATCCCAAGTTAAAAATTAATGGTTCTTATAAAGTCACTATTGGGGGGCGGACTCAACGAGGATTTTCTACACAAGAAGATACAAAGAGTTGGTTTCCTACCTTTAGTTTAAGTAATGAACCCTCATTCTCTGTGGTAGGTTCCATCGGGCGCCTTATTCACATTGAAATAAACAGTGAAGAAAAGTTTGCTGCTAATTTTAAAGACCAACTCAAACTCTCTTATCATGGCGAAGGCGATGAACTAGAAGATAATATCATTCAGGAAATTGAAGTGGGCAACACCTCACTTTCACTCAAAGGAACAGAGCTCACGGGTTACACCGAGAATCACAAAGGGTTATTTGGAGTAAAAACTCGATTAAAATTTGGCAACCTGCAGGTCTCGCTCATTGCTTCTTCGGAGGGAGGATCCCAAGAACGGCAAACCTTAGGAGCAGGGTTAGAAAATTCAGAGTACGGCATACAAGAAAACAGCATGTCTCTCTACAAACACTTCTTCCTCGAATTAAAAGATAGAAGAGATTATTTAGATACGACAAAAGGCAAAGGAGTAAATGGAGAACGATTTTCCGACCCCAAAACAGGTATTGGTCTTCGTGTCTTTGAACGAATCAAAGACAGCAAAAAAATAACAAATAAACTAAAAGCCATCCCTGTCACACTCGGACCTAACGGAAAAAAAATTGACAATGCAAATACGAGTAGCTTTACATGGAAAGAACTTGAAATTCAAAAAGATTTTGTTTACAACCCCCGGTTAAGAATGTTAACCGTTCACTCTGGTCGAAAAAGTATGATTATTGCCGCACGATGGAACAACGATCCCCTGTCAAAGACATCCCCTGTTAATAAAGAGAACCCCGAACTCATCTATATCAAAAAAGAAGGAGGGACTAAAGACCCTAACCTCGACCCTCTTATGTTTCGTAACGTATACAGTATCGGAAAACTAGCAGAAGAGGAGGCCGATGCCTTTCGCTTGAGAATTGTTGATGAACTAGGTAAAGAAGTCAAAAATGGAAAATCCTATCGTGAGATTTTAGGCTTGACAAAATTCAATGACAACAAAGTTTTGAATTATGAAAATGAAAATATTTTTGATTTTAAAAATGGCTTATTAATCTTACCTTGTATCGCTAAAACAAACCCCGCTGACACTACCACAAAAACCTATGACGGTCATTGCCTTTCTCCTATGTTAAGAGTTGACTCTTCATTAAAAATCTATGATATTTCTGCCGATGAAATCCGTAATCTCTCTTCTCTCTATGAGTTTAAGGTCTGGGGTAAAAAAAGAAAATCAACCTTTGACGTCACTAAAAGTTCTTTTTCTACTGGAGGGGGAGGGTGTCTTGACATTACTGAAGGTACAGAGAAATTAATGCTCAATGGCTCTGACTTATTATACAAAGATATTGATTATGAAGTCCTTTACGAAGTAGGTCAGATCACATTAATTTCTGCTAAAGCAAAAAACCCCAGCGCCACCATTGATATTAGTTACGAATGCACCCCTCTTTTTGAAATTCAAGATAAAACTCTTTTGGGCACTCGGCTTGAATATTCTTTAGATAATATTTCAAAAGAAAGCATGATTGGCGCGACAGTACTTTTTAAAAATCAAAGTTCCGACAGCAAAAGAGCCCAGTTAGGCCGAGAACCCTTTCGCCAATTTTTAATGGGAGTCAACTCCCGATTAGCTGGTTCCCCCAAATGGATGACCTCTCTTATCAATTACATCCCTTTTATTGAAACCAAAGCAGCCTCTCGGGTTAATTTTGAATTTGAAATCGCTAAAAGTTTTTATAATCCTAATACCAAAGGAGGCGCTCTCTTTGATGACTTTGAGCAAAGTCTAAGAAGGTACCAACTCCCCCTAAGAATAACCGCTTGGACAAAAGCCTCTCCCCCAGGGAATCAAGAAAATGAAAGCATATACAATGAGGACTTAAGTTACAAACGAAATGGTCAATTAGTATGGCACGCTAATCAATCAGAGAAATACTCTCGTATCTACGGCTTAACCACTAGCAGTTCTATCAACTCAGGTTCCGAACGACTTTTAAAACTAACCCTAAGACCCAATGATAACTTTAGAGGCTCTTCTTGGGGCGGAATCATGCGTTCTATTCCTACTGGTAGTCGCAATCAATCAAAAAGTCGCTTAATTGAAGTCGTGATTAATGGACGTGAAGGAGTCTTCCACATTGATCTAGGTCAGATTTCAGAAGATCTCTCTATCGCAGGCCAAAGACCTAATGGTAATTTAGACTCAGAAGTCCCTCCAGGGGAATCGAACAATGAGGACGACCCAGGCTTAGACGGGCTTAAAGATGCAAATGAGAAGGGCTTAAAATGGGAATGCAAACCCTCTTGTATTTCTACTACCATTCGAGGCAGTGACCCTGCTAACGACAATTATGAAAAACCCATCGAAAATGAAACCAATCAAGGCTTCAATGTAAATGGCACAGAAGGCAATAACAAAACCACAGGAGGACGCCTTTATGACACGGAAGATTTAAATCAAAACAGCTCCCTAGATTTAAAAAATCAATACGCACGCTATTCTATTGACCTCAACAAAGAGTGTGGTTCTTTTAATCATTGCGAAACTCTAGAAAACGGCTGGAGAAAGTATCAAATACCCCTTTACGATTTAAAGAGCTACAGCATTCACTCCAATGAAAATATTGAAGTCACAAAAGTTTTAGAGAACCTCACTATGATACGCCTTTGGGTTGACGGTCTCCCCAATGGTGTGACCGAAAGTCAACTATTACTCGCTCGATTAGAAATCATCAGTAATGCATGGGAAGAAGGCCCAAGAAATACCGAGTATGAAATTGCTTCAGGCTATTTTATTGATGGTACAGACCCCCAAAACAATGTCTTTATTGAACAACCCGCCAACGTACTTGACAGTAATCACTTAAGGGTGAGTGTCATTAACAATCGTGAATTTAGTACAATATATGAGCCTTCCCCCAATACAATAACAGAAAGGGATTCTGATACAGATGATCCAACAAAAGAACAATCCCTTATACTCAATTATCAGAACTTTCACCCAGGAGAGATCCAATCAGCTACACGCCACTTAACAGGCGACAGAAAAGATTTAACCCTCTACAAACGTTTATTAATGGAAGTTCGCCCCAAAGAGACAGGACGCGCTCAACAAAACCGAGTTTCCTTTGCTTTGCAAATAGGGCGGGAAGATGGAAATAAAGAGTCTTCTAATTATTACGAAATCAAAATACACATGGACACCGTACACTCAAGCACAATTTTAAGTGATTCTCTTTGGCTCTACCATGCGATTCAAGTCGATTTAACAAAGCTCTCCCGATTAAAAAACTCTCCCGATTACCGACTACATGGACACGTTTCTAAAAGCTTTTTCAACCCCGCCCGTGGAGACTCGTCTCTCATTCTCTCCGTAGTAGGTGACCCCAGTTTATCACAAATCAACTGGATGCGCATGGTTATTCAATCAGATTCTAATGCTTCTGCAAATCAATCAGGTGAAATATGGGTCAATGACTTACGCCTTGAAGGAATAGACCAAGCATGGGGTACTAGCTCTCGACTTTCTCTCCAAACAGATTTTTCGGACTTTATCAATGTCAGCGGAAAAGTCAAGGCTACTAACGGTAACTTTGTGACTATGGCTCCTAAAAGCCGAGATCAACTCACCCCTGCTCAATACAACACCCAGGCCGATTACAATACAAACATCGGATTCCACCTCAATAAATTCTTTCCCGATTTATGGGCGCTCAGTATGCCCTTAACCCTTTCGCACAGCGGAAGCATCAACAGGCCTTATACCAAGCCAACCTCCGATGTTCTTTTAGAAAAACGCGATGTCATGGATATTGTTCGAGATTACTTCAACGATGAACTCACCACTGACTCCATGGAGCTAGACAAAAAAAATAGTCTTTCTCGACTATACCAATCAGAAGCCTTTACTCAACGGTTTTCTTACAGTTATAAAAAAGGAAGGAAATCTAAAAACTTTTTCATCCAATCTCTTTTTGAAAGACCTGAGCTTCAATACTCCTATCAAACCCATCGCAGTAAAAACTCCCATCGCATTTTAAAAACAAGAACTTATCTTACCAATTTAAAATACAACCTTAGCCCTTATAAAAGGCTTTCTTTTCAACCTCTTTCCTTTACCGATTCCGTTAAGTTTGTTCCCAAATTTTTTACAGATATTAAAATTTCGCCTCTTCCTGAGCGAGTCACTCTCACCCTTTTCGACTTTTCATTCGATCGTTCAAGAGACATTAAAAGGGAAGTGGACCAAAAAGAAATATCCACAGATGAAACCCGTTACACTTTAGATATGTCACATGGAATAGATCTTTCATGGCGACCTCTTAACTTTCTCACACTCTCTCCAAGGCTTTCTGTCCGAAGAAACTTTAATGAGGACTACACTTACTTTGGGAAAAATGTTTTATTCTCAAATGAAGGAAAGGGATTCTTATACTATAAAAGAATTTTTGATCTCGACACAAAATCCGATAGCTTAGATGTCTATGGAATTCTTTATCAAGAACGTTCAAGGGATCAACACCTTGCTATCGATTTTTCTCCTCGTTTAATTTCATGGTTAACAACAAGATCAAATTTCAATTCCTCATACAAACACGCTCGCAAAGAAGCCTTCCCCGATATTACAGGACGCCTCAATGAAGAAAAATTTGACGCTTCTTCAAATCACGCTTTCAAATTTGATCTTGGCTTAAATATTCCTCAAATATTCACGGATCTTGAAACAACAAGCAAACCCCTACCATGGCTTTTATCAGGAGTAAAGTGGACAAAAAAAGGAGTCGACCGCTTAAAGCTAAGAACCATGCGTTTTAATTATTCTATCAATCACAACTACAACAATGAACAATACACCCTAGAGACTCTCAATGAACGCAACATCAAGTTCTTCGACTTTTATAGTTATCAAATGGGATTAATGTACTCTCCTTCCGCTTTTATTTTTCCCAGTCAATTTTACGATCAAATTTTATTAGGTAAAGGCCAAGACAACTACAGCTCCTTCGATTATTTAACCGTTCCTATGGTCTCACAAAACACCGTCAAGCTCTCTCATCGTGTTGAAAGAGCTGTAAGTACTGGAACAGGCATTACACTCCCTGTGATTGATTTAAAACTAGAGCCCAGCTTTAAATGGACTATCGGTTACACTTTTGTCCGTGACACCATCGCCAACAAAATTGACACTTCTATCACTTGGCCTGATTTGAGCCTTAAAGGCACCTTCTTTAATTTTCAAAATAAATTTCCGGCTTTAAAAAAATGGTTAAACAGTATCTCTCTCTCTTCCACCTATAATTATAAAGAAACAGAAAACTTTAATATGTTTAACCCTGGTAATCAAATCAAATCAACCACTCATAGCTTCTCCCCTCTTTTTAAAATCACCGTCACTACTAAAAAACAAATCCATTACGATCTTTCTGGCACCATGGAATTTATTGAAAAACTTTTATTGACAAAAGAGATCGATACCGCTCGTGGCACCGCTGGAATGATGACCTATGCTGGCTTAAAAAGCTTTCCGGTGTATATTATCAATGGAAAGTATACAAATGAAGTAACCACAAAACACCGCCTCCTTTTTAACACCTCGTACAACTTAAAAACACGTAAGGGAATTCAATTTTGGAGGTGGTATGTCCTTTTAAAAAGTGATATTCAATTAAAGGGAAGCATTAGAGCAGGCTATAATAAAACTCAAAGACCCACAGATATAGAGCCTGAAAAAAGGCCTGAAATCGAAAAGTTTGATTTCTCTGTTAAACCAGAGCTTATTTATCATTTTTCTAAGAAAATTGACTCTCAATTCTTTATTCGCTACGAGCGAATTCAGACTTTTAGTACCGATCCGGATGAAGTCACACACGATATTGACATTCAAGCCATCTTTACTTTGCGTTTTTAAGTCAAAAAGCCTAGCTACTCAGTTCAGACTTGCTCAGACGGGATAAAGTGTCTATTTTGATGGCTCATCTTTTGTTTTCGAGTTTTTCTATAGTAAAATTCGTTTACAGAGATATTTTTAAGTTTCTAGGATGAATTTTTGATAGTTATCTATTTCAACATTATTTTACTTCTTCAAAAAATGCATCTTTTTACACGCACTTTTATGACAAACTATATACCAAAACATACTATTTGGAAGGAAATTTATGGCACGCAGAACGCCACTCAAGCGGCAGATTTTAATCAATTCAAGCCCATTCGAAAAAAGAATCGCCATTCTCGAGAACAATCATCTCGCGGATATATTTTATGAACAACAAGAAAATACGGTTCAAGTAGGAAACATCTACAAAGGCGTAGTCAACGCCGTTTTACCAGGACTACAAGCGGCTTTTGTCGACTTGGGAACAGATAAAGCAGGTTTTCTACATGTAGAAGATGTGATTGATAGGGAGAAACGACTCAAACGCGAATACGATGACGATAATGCGCTGATCAAAAACCAACCTATGGAGTCCATTGATTCTTTACTCAAAGTAGGACAAGAATTAATCGTACAGGTCACCAAAGAACCCATTAGCACTAAAGGCCCTAAACTAACGACGCACATTACCCTAGCAGGACGTTTTTTAGTTTGCATGCCCAACACTAGTTTTGTGGGAGTCAGTAAAAAAAGTAGAGACTTAGGCCGAAGACGAGAACTAAAAAGAATGGTTCAAAGACTCAAAGGAAAAGATATTGGGTATATTGTTCGCACCTTAGGACTTGGTGAAAGTGAAGAAGAGTTTACCAAACAGATTAATATTCTCGAAGGAAAATGGGACTATTGTCGTGAGAAAATTGAAACAGCCGAACCTCGGTCTCTCGTTTATCAAGAATCTGACTTATTGGAAGTGACCATGAGAGATTACTTTTCCGAAAATGTGGAAGAAGTAATTGTCGATAGCAAAGAAGAATACAATACCATTGTTAACTACCTCAATTTACTTTCGCCTGATATGGCTAAAAGGGTTAAGCTCTTTAAAGAAACAGCCCCACTTTTTGACCACTACGGGTTAGAAGATGAGTTAGACAAAACATTTGAAGCTAAGGTCTTTCTTAGACGGGGAGGCTATCTCATTATTGACCAAGCCGAGGCCCTTGTTGCTATCGATGTCAATACAGGAAGCAAAGTTAAAGGCAAGGATCAAGCAAAAAATATTGTTGAAACCAATGTCGATGCCGCATGGGAAATTGCCAAGCAAATGCGATTAAGAGACCTCGGTGGACTTGTAGTTATCGATTTTATTGATATGGAAAGTGAAGAAGACATCGAGCAAGTTGAAAATGAGTTTAAAAAAGCTATTCGACAAGATAAAGCCCCGATTAACTTCTCCCTCATTTCACAATTTGGCCTCATGGAACTCACCAGAAAACGAGTCAAGGCTAATTTGGTGAACTCCTTTTCAAACATTTGCCCAACATGTCATGGAAACCGATATATTTCTACTACAGAAACAGTGTTGGCGACCATTGATCGATGGTTGAGAAGATGCAAATCAAAAGGCCGTTACAAAAGTATTTCCTTAGCACTCCACCCCGATCTCTTAGATATTATCTTAGAAAATAGAGCTCAAATCGTTAAGCATTGGGAAACAAAGTACAAGTTAAAATTAGAACTTTTAGAGCATAACTTGCCTAATTTCCATGAATATCGAATGTTTGAAGCAGATTCAGACAAAGAAATCACTCATAAATTTAAAAATACATACTCAGATCAGGAGAATCATTCCTCAACCTAAAGATTTTAAACTTTTGATCTTATCATTTGCTAAAATCTATTGAAAAAAATGAACTCTTCTTATAAATTTAAAAGCACGCGAGAGTGGCGGAATTGGTAGACGCACTAGACTTAGGATCTAGCGCCTTCGGGTGTGTGGGTTCAACTCCCTCCTCTCGCACTTTTATTTTTTACACACACTAATATTTCAGGCCAGAAAATGGAAAACATCAATTCGACACTAAAAGAACCTTCCCTTACGGAAAGAGAACTAGATATCACTGTTCCCCGAGCAGCCTTTAAAAAGATCTACAACGAGAAGGTTAAAAAATATAGCAAAGAGCTTACTTTAAATGGTTACCGCAAAGGGTCTATCCCTAAGCGTGTCATTGAAGAACGCTTTAGAGAACCTCTCACACAAGAGTCTTTAGAAAAGCTCGTTGACGAAGCCGTACAAAGTGCATGCGAGAAGCATAAAATTTCTCCTATCGCTCCAGGTAAAGTCAATGAACTAAAAAATGAAGGCGATAATGATATTGAACTCAATGTGATTGTTGAAGTCGATCAAGAAGTCGAATTCACCAACTATCAAAGCCTTAATATCAAACAAGAGAAAGCTAAATCGATTACTGCAAAGGTAGTGGATGAAGAGCTATCGAACTACGCAAAAAACTTTGCTACAGAAGAAGAAATCAAAGGCAAGGGCAAAAAAGGCGACCTCTTAGAAGGCAAATACCTCTCTATTGAAATGGACGGGAAAGAAACTCCTTTAGGAGAAGACAGTTCTTTTAAAGTAGAAGTCGGAACGGATAAGATCAAAGAATTCAACGATGCTTTTAGCAATTGCAAAGCGGGCGATGAAAAAATCATCGACTTAACTTACCCCAAGGACTATGAAGTCAAAGAATTAGCTGGTAAACACGGAAAATATACCATTGAAGTACACAAAGTTTCAAAAAGAGTGCTTCCCGAACTTAACGATGAGTTTGCTAAAAAATTAGGCGTTGAAAGCTTTAAAGAATTAAAAGAAAGCATCAAGAAGAACTTAACCGAAGCAGAAACCCAACGGGTAAAATCTGCTGCACAGCAAGAAGCGATTGAAAAAATTATCGAAGCAACGCCTTTTGATATCCCTAAAGCTCGCATTGAGCAATTCATTGACTATCAAAACAAAAACAACCAATCACAACAACAGGCTCCTTTAAACATAGAGGATCCTGAAGTTCAAAAAGAGGCTGCCTTTCAGCTTAAACGTTATCGAATCATTGAAGAAGTCTCTCGAAAAGAGAAAATTAAGGCTACTCAAGATGAAGTCGATGAACGAATCAAGCAAATGGCAACTCAATACGGAATGGAATTTGAAACTATCAAAGATTCTCTGCGTAAAAGCGGAAAAATCAACGATATTCGTCAAGAATTAAAAACAGCGAAGACACTGGATTTTTTCCTTAAATAAATAATTGTTATTTATACACGACAGTTATATCATTGAATAAAAAAATTGTACATTCATCAAAAGGGTTTTGCAAATGTATCTACCAAGTGTAATTGAATCAACAGGTCGCGGTGAGCGAAGTTACGACATTTATTCTCGCTTACTCAAAGAGAGAATCATCTTTATCGGGCATGAGGTGAATGATGTTGTAGCTAATGCAATTATTGCCCAAATGATCTTTCTAGAGCACGATGATCCTGATAAGGACATTATTCTCTATATCAACTCTCCTGGAGGAATTGTCACCTCTGGATTGGCTATTTACGATACAATTAAGCACGTTAAACCAGATGTGCAAACAATCTGCATTGGCTCTGCAGCGAGCATGGCTGCTGTTATACTAGCGGCAGGTACAAAAGGGAAGCGTTTTATCCTTCCTCACGGAAAAGTAATGTTGCACCAACCCTCAGGCATGGCCACAGGGCAGTCAACGGACATTCAGATTCACGCCAAAGAGATAATGAAGACTAAATCAGAGATGAACAAAATTATTTCTGAAAATACAGGTAAATCCGTCAAGGAAGTCACCAAATTAACCGACAGAGATTTTTATATGTCAGCAAATGATGCCATTAAATTTGGCATTGTCGATGAGATTCTTAGTCGGGAAGAAGAAGGAAAAAAGAAATAAATGGCACGTTCAGGAAAAGGCCTCGGGATGCTTTCTTGCTCTTTTTGCGGAAAAACAGCAGAGCAAGTCAATAAGCTTATCACAGGCCCTTCCGTACACATCTGCAATGAATGTGTAGTGATGTGCAATGAAATTCTTCGGGAAGAAAAGCAAAAGGAAGGCACCCCTTCTAAAGGCATCAACAAAGTCTTTCCCACCCCTCAAGAAATCAAAAACCACTTGGATCAATTTATTATTGGACAAGACGATGCAAAAGTAAGTTTGTGCGTAGCTGTCTATAACCATTATAAAAGAATTATGGCCAGTGAAGAAAAAGATTCCTCTGGTATTGAGATTGAAAAATCGAATATTCTTTTTCTTGGCCCTACAGGGACAGGCAAAACCTTATTGGCTCAGACCATTGCTAAATTTTTAGATGTCCCTTTTACTATTGTAGATGCAACTGTTCTCACAGAAGCAGGTTATGTAGGAGAAGACATTGACAATATTATTGTACGACTCCTTCAGGCTGCGGATCACGATGTGGACAAGGCCCAAAGAGGAATTGTTTACATTGATGAAATTGATAAGATTGCCCGAGCAGGCGCAAACCCTTCGATTACACGAGACGTTTCTGGGGAAGGCGTTCAACAAGGTTTACTCAAACTTTTAGAGGGAACTGTTGCTTCTATTCCACCTAAAGGGGGAAGAAAACACCCCGATCAAAACCTCATTCAAATCAACACAAAAAATGTTCTCTTTATTTGTGGAGGAGCATTTGAGGCTTTAGAAGAAATTACCTCACGGCGATTAGGTACCAATGAAATGGGTTTTACTTCCAAAACCTCAGAAGAAACCACTGTTTTGCCTGAGAACATATTGAGCCTTGTTGAACCAGATGATCTGGTCCAGTTTGGAATGATTCCTGAAATTATCGGTCGCTTACCTGTGATCACTGCTTTAAGCAAACTCAATCGAGAAACCTTATTAAAGATTTTGACCGAGCCCAAAAATGCGTTAATTAAACAGTACGTTAAACTTTTTAGTTTAGATCACGTTAAATTAAAATTTCAACCCGATGCATTAGATGCCATTGTTGAAAAAGCCATGAAACGAAATACAGGGGCACGTGGCTTGCGATCCATTATGGAAAAAGTGCTTATGGATATCATGTATCTCATACCCTCAAGAAAAGATATCTCTGAATGCGTCATTAAAGCGGATGTCATTAATGCAGGTAAAGAGCCCTTATACATTCTTAAGAATCCACGTGCAAAATCAGCCTAACGGTTTATTCCTAATTAAATTTTGAGTCCAAGCCAAAAAAAAGTTTATAATTTCCCTGTTATCCCTCTTCGGGATACGGTTTTATTTCCTGGTACCCTAACGCCTTTATTACTCGGGAGACCTCAAACTCTAGCAGCCATGTTTAAGGCTTTAGATACTCCCTCTCAATCCATCTTTTTTGCATTACAAAAAAATGCAGAGAAAGAAGAGCTTCAACCAGATGATATTTATGATGTCGGTGTGATTGGAAAAGTAAAACTATCCAACCCCTCTTCTGGAAACCTCACAAAAATTGTTGTCAACCCCTCTTATATTGCCAGAAGCATTAAATGGGAAGGCCACCCAACCTTTTTAGAAGCATGGGTCGAGCCACTGGACATTAAACCAAGCCGATTGAATCAAAACAAATTGAGGCAAGAGCTTCTTACTCTTTTTGAACATTATATTCAACAACATCCAGATATCCCCATGCAACTCACACAAATTGCAGAAGCACAAACAAGCCTCGAAGACTTGATCTACACCATTGCTAGTCAAATGAAAACAGCAACAATTTTAAAACAAGATTTATTAACGGAAAATTCCATTTTAACAAAATGCACTCTATTAACCGAATTTCTCAATAATGAAATGAACATGGCAGTGTATGCCAGACAATTAGATCATGAAGTCAAAACGAATATTGCCAAAACACAAAAAGAGTACTTTCTCAATGAACAATTAAATAAAATTAAAATTGAATTAGGTCATTATTCCTCTCATCTTAACCCTGAAAACAAAAAGTTAAATGATGAGTTTAAAGCAAAGGGAATGCCTCCAAAAATTTTTGATAAAGCACTGGCAGAAATTAAACGTTTAGAGTTACTGCCCTCTTCCTCTCCTGAGCATTCGGTTATCAGAAACTATCTCGACTGGCTAGGCGCTTTACCTTGGAAGACTATTACCACAGATGTCACACAATTAAAAAAAGTAAAAGCTCAATTAGATAAAGACCACTTTGGACTCGATAAAATCAAGAATCGAATTTTAGAACACGTCGCCGTTCATCAACTCTCAAAATCAAACAAAGGCCCTATCCTTTGTTTTGCTGGCCCTCCAGGAGTAGGAAAGACCTCTCTAGGGAAGTCCATTGCCGATTCACTGGGGAGAAAGTTTGTGCGTATCTCTTTAGGAGGAATAAGAGACGAGGCTGAAATACGAGGCCACCGAAGAACTTATGTAGGCGCCATGCCAGGCCGAATTATTCAGGCCATTAAACGCAGTGGCTCTATGAACCCTGTAATTCTATTAGATGAAATAGACAAAATGAGTGGCGATTTTAGGGGCGACCCAGCCTCGGCCATGTTAGAAGTTTTAGATCCTGAACAAAACAATGAGTTTTCAGATCACTTCATGGAAGTAGAGATTGATATTAGCCGTGTTCTTTTTATCACAACAGCCAATGTGGAAAATAATATCCCTGAACCTTTAAAGGACAGAATGGAAGTCATTCGCCTCTCAGGTTATTATCAACATGAAAAAGTAGAGATTGCCAAAAAGCATTTGCTTCCTAAAATTATCACGGCTTGTGGAATTCAAAAGAAACATTTAACTCTCAGTGATTCCCTTCTCAAAAAAATAGTTTCTCAATATACTTATGAAGCAGGAGTGCGAAACTTAGAGAAAACCATCTTCACCATCGGTCGTAAAATTGCTCGTAAGGTTTTAGAGTCTCCCAAAAGTTTTAAAGGAATCACTGAAAAGAATTTATCTACCTATTTAGGAGCCCCTCTCAAACGAGATCATAGTGTTCCTAAAAAGAATCCTCCTGGGGTTTTAACAGGGCTTGCATGGACTCCTTATGGGGGAGAAGTGCTTCACATCGAATGCAAATTACTTTCGGGAAAAGGAAACTTTCGGATCACAGGTAAATTAGGTGATGTCATGAAGGAATCCATTCAAATTGCTTTAACTTTAGTCCGAGAACGGCTAAAAAACTTTAAAATTGACCCTGCTATTGTCAAGTCGACAGATATCCATGTCCATGTACCTGAAGGAGCCATCCCTAAGGACGGGCCATCTGCAGGAATGCCATTGACTTTAGCGTTACTCTCGGCTTTTACCCGTCAGGCCATCCCCCCTTACTATGCTTTTACAGGAGAGATTTCTCTCACAGGAAAGATACACGCCATTGGGGGCTTACCAGAAAAATCACTTGCTGCCATTCAAGCAGGGGTAAGCGAAATATTTATACCTGAGGACAATAGTCCAGACGTTTTAGAACTCCCTAAAGAGGCGAAAAAAGGACTTAAAATCAATACAATCAACCATATTGACAAAGTGATTAAAAAGCTCTTTAAGCGTCCTTAATACCCGTTCTCCTGTTTATGGAAAAACTTCTCCAAAACTACCAAGCCATCCAAAAAAGAATAGAAGTGGCCTGTCAAAAATGTGGCAGAGACCCCAAAGAGATTCAATTAATTTGGGTTAGCAAAACCCAACCCAAAGAGAGATTGCTCGCTGCTTCTCAGGCTGGAGCATTTCATTTTGGAGAGAATAAAGTTCAAGAGGTTTTAGAAAAATTTCCTCTCACAGAACCGAACCACTCTGCCCTGCATTTTATTGGACACCTTCAGGCCAATAAGGTAAGAAAGGTTTTACCCCTTTCCCACTACCTTCACTCCATTGATTCCTTAAAGCTTCTCGCCCG
>CAZLBO010000003.1:0-18644 GCA_964557725.1 uncultured Bifidobacteriales bacterium
GGTGTTTCCCGGACCAGTAGGTTCAAAGCGTTGCAGCCAATCCATAGCCTCTCGATTTACCTCGTCTAACTCGACATAAGCATCTGGTTTATATACTTTTTCGGGGGAAACATCTTTGAGGTATTCCTCTCCTAAGCTCATCATTTTTAAACGCAAGGCAGGGATGTTCTCTTCTTTAATGCTAAAGCCACAAGCATAATAGTGACCTCCCCATTTTTCGAGTAACTCCTGACAAGCCCCCAATGCTTTGTATAAGTTAAAACCTGTAACTGTTCTGCCCGAGCCTTTAGCCATTCCATTTTCAACCGAAAGAACGAGAGCAGGTCGACAATACTTTTCCACTAACTTAGCTGCTACAATACCTATCACACCCTCATGCCAGCCCTGAGAATGAACCACAAGACAAGCAGCCTCACCTTCCTCTTGATCAATGCCTTGAATTGCTTCTTTTGTAGCTTTTTGATCTAAGGTTCGTCGTTTATAATTTAAGCGAAATAGTTTTTCCGTTAATTCAACCCCTCGGTCTCTCTCTGTGGTTGTGAGCAATTCAAAACTAATTCCCGAACTACTCAAACGACCTGCCGCATTGAGAAGAGGAGTGACTTTAAAAAGAATATCACTAGAAGTCAGACGCTTGTTTTTAAGACCCACCTTACTTAAAAGCTCTTGTAAACCAGGGAGAGTGGTTTCGGGAAGTAACCTCAACCCTCGGTGCACCATGTAACGATTTTCCCCTGCCATGGTCACAATATCTGCTAATGTTGCTAAAGCAACATACACTAAATACTCTTCTGAATCTTTAGTTAAACATTTTTGCCTTAACGCCTCTATTACCTTATAAGCAACCCCTGCCCCACATAACTGTTTATTAGGGTAATTACATTCTGGCTGATTAGGGTTAATAATTACATCTGCAATGGGTAACACCTCTGCTGCCTGATGGTGATCGGTAATGATCACACCCATTCCTAATTCTTTTGCTCTTGCTATTTCTGCATTTGCTGCAATTCCTGTATCCACAGTAATAATCCACTTGATACCTTGTTCATGGAATTTATCGACATTCCCTAGGGTCAGTCCATAACCATCTTCAAAACGATTGGGGATAAACCACTCTACATTTAGGCCACAGGATTCTAAACCCTTATAAAGTAAAGCTGCTCCTGCGGTACCATCTACATCATAATCGCCATGGACAATAATTTTATCCTGAGTTTTAATTAACAAAACTAATTGTTCAATCGCTTCTGCTAATCCCTTGAGTTGAAATCCATCAATCAAGCTTTTAGGTTCCCCTAAAAAAAAACTTCTCGCCTTTTCAATTTCCTCAATCTTGCGATCCATCAATAGAGAGGCCACAAAAGGAGGAGCCTTCATCTTTTCTGCAAAACTGTAAACTTCGGGGGCATAAGTCTTTTCTAGACGCTCTAAGCGTACGGCCTTCTTGGCGTTTTCGGTAATCATGATTAACTCGGTTGAAGTTTTGTTTTTTCTTTTTCTTCTAAACTCATAAATTGCCCCAAAAATACCATCCGTGGAAGGGAGTATTTTGACATGAGATCAATACATTTTTCGACAAAAGTGGCATATAAATTCCAATCAAAAGAAGCACGAGTCCCCTTAAAAATTGTATTTAACTTCACATATAATTCTTCTGTCACCGCAGGTTCACAGTCTTTGGAACGATGATAATAACCTACAAGTTCAAGTACCAATTTTAAAGTATGAATCCCCTCTTCCATCTCATTGAGTTCAGGGCGACTATCAATATATTCAATAAAAGCCAACCAATCCATAGACACAGAATTCTGAATAAACAAAAGAGCAGACTCTAAACG
This sequence comes from uncultured Bifidobacteriales bacterium, assembly GCA_964557725.1. Classification (GTDB taxonomy): domain Bacteria; phylum Fibrobacterota; class Fibrobacteria; order UBA11236; family JADFYW01; genus CAZLBO01. Next base: position 1,839 of record CAZLBO010000003.1, read on the forward strand.
ATTTGTGTCTCCTTGTTCATAACTCATTAAACTCCCTGGAGAGCCATTAGCCAAGGGAATAAAATCTTTAAGATGGGAAAGTTCCCCTCCTTTTACATCAATAAAATTTTTCATTTCATCAGGGCTATACGGATTTAAGCCAAGGGAGATACAACGAGATAAAAGCGTAGGTAAAATTCTTTCTCTTTTTTCGCAACTCAAAACAAAATAAGTATGAGGAGGGGGCTCTTCTAACACCTTCAATAAGGCATTTGCCGCAGGCTCCATCATCGACTCTAATCCAAAAATTAAAACCACTCGTTTTCTGTTAACTAAACTCGCATAACTTAAACGTTTTTTTAAATGACGCACTTGCCCAATGGAGATATGCTCCTTAATCGAGCGTTCAAAGCAATAAGGCGAACCCTTGACTTCAAGGAGCTTATCGTTGGTTTCTTTGATTAATTCCTCTTCCTTTTTTTGTTTTCCCTCTCCCATGGGAAAAAGAAGCAATAAATTATCATGGCTCTCTCTTACTCGCTCTCGACAAGACTCACATACACCGCAAGGCTTTTTTTCCTCTGATTCACAGAGAAGAATCCCCGCCATATCCAATAAAAAGGCTGATTGCCCCACTCCCTTAAGCCCATAAACAAGCAAGGCCTGTGGAAAGGTATCATTAACAATGGATCGAGACACAAAGGTCTTAGCCTTGTTTTGTTGATCGGTAAGGGAAAACTCTAATTTCACCATGCTAATGTATCATACTTTTAAGCCATTTCACAGGGTCGAGAGACTGCTTCTCTTTTCTCACCTCAAAGTACACTCTTTGATTCATTTTACTCCCAGAAAAAGGAATTCTTGCTATCCCTTGGCAACCTTTTACTTTATCCCCTTCTTTCACTTTAATTTCAGACAAATTTCCATAAATGGTATAAATCCCCGATCCATTATAAATAATTACCCCTCGACCATAACCAGGAATCCCATTGACATACACCACTTCTCCTGCTCCCGCTGCCAAAACAGACTTCCCTGGTCTTTCAAGAAACTCCACCCCTAAATTTTTTGTTTTCGTTTTTAAAGTCGCGTGATATTGAAGACCGTATCTTGAAACCAACTTCCCCGAAGCAGGAAAGCAAAACCGCCCCTGACTGTCTATTTTTCTCACTGGTTTTTTTGCCTTTGCCATCTTCTTTCTGCGAACAGCTAATTTCTCTACAATAACCATCATTGCCTTTTGGTTCTGCTCCATTTTAAGGAGTGATTTTCGCTTTCGTTCTTCATCTTTTTGCAGTTGAGTAAGGTCTGTTTTTAACTTTTCTTTTTCTGAAGCCAGCAAATTTACTTCTTTATTCTTCTTTTCTTTGAACTGAACATTCTCTTTGAGCTTTACGTTTAAGTCTGATTTTACTTTTTGCTTAAGGGATAAATCCTGAGAAGCTTGTTCTATAAGTGATTTATCATATTCCAGCAATTTACGAGTGTAAAAAAGCTTTTTAAAAAAGAACTTTTCTTCCCCTGGTTTAAAAAGAAATAAAAGACTCTCCTTCCCTTGCATGTATAGAGTCCTCACTCGCAAAGACATTAGACTATCATTTTTTTTAATCCGTTGCTCTAATGTATGTAAATGGTTTTTTACCCCGCTTAAAGACATACTTAAAGTCTGGGAAACTGAATCCATCTTTTTTAAGTATTCTTCTGTCAATAATAAATTTTGATTAATTTGATCTACTTCTAGCACCACACTAGATCGTTTTTTAACCAATGAATCCAAGGCCTTTTTCTCACGCTTTAAACTCTCTTTGAGTGTTTTTAATTCTGATTTCTGTCGTTTTAATTGCTGATTAATGTTTGCCTTGGCTGCAACACCTTGCCCAGAAAAAAGTATAAAAAGCAATAACATCAGAGTCATTCCTTTTCTACTATAAATGGACACCAAGAAGCACCTTATTCTCTCTAATAACATATTAACTAATGAGACAAACGGATAAATCGTCGAACGGTAAAGAACCCCGAACTTGCAGACAACAGAGAAGTAAATAACAAAAGAGAAAGAGAAAACATCCACCATTCGGGCAAAAGAATATGGGGAAACCACAGCGGAACCCAAAGGCTAAATAAATAACCTGCAATAATCCCCCCTAAGCTCCCTCCCATACCTATCAATAAACCTTCAATTAAAAAAGGAAGGACAATAAAAAACCCACTCGCACCACAATACCTCATGGTATCTACTAGGCCTTTTCTTGCCAATAAATTCAACTTTACCGTATTAGAAATAATCAGGGAAACAGCTCCTCCTAAAATAAGCAAAAAGATAAGGCTAATAATTATCACTGGCCTTCTCCATTTCGCCTTCCAAATTCCAAAAGAGGAAAGCCCACTGACTTTTTCTACCCCTGAAATTAATTCTATCCGACTCCTAAAACCCTCTACTTCTTCCCTCGGTAAATTTTGTTTTTTAAATACCACCTCATAAGAAGGAGGAAGAGGATTACTCGACAATAAATCTATCATATTAGGGTCGAAGTCACGCTTAAACTCTTCAAGTGCTTGTGCCTTACTTATAAACTGCACAGATTCCCAAGCCTCTAGCTCCTCCAGTTGACTTTTAATTTGAGTTAAAGAATCTTGAGTCTCATAATTACGGTTAATATAGACCTGCAAAGACAATACTTCGGCTTTTTCATCCACCGTTTTAAGTACGGAGTATACGATAATAAAGAAAGAGCCCAAAATAGCCGTACTAATGGCTATGGTTAAAACAGAAGTCAAAGAACTCAGCTTTGCACGTAATAAACCCCTAAAAGCCTCACCCACTAAATAGAACAACTGACGATGCATACCTAACCTTATCAAATAGAATTGTTTTTTTTACTTTGAAAATAAAAACAGAAAACCAGCAAGGGGCAAGTATTTTACATTATGATAACTTTAGGCATTGAAACTTCTTGTGATGAATGCGCTTGTGGCATTGTCAATGACAAATTAGAAATCCTCTCCAACAAAATTTTTGACCAAGAGGATTTACACCGCCAATTTGGAGGGGTTGTTCCCGAGGTAGCCGCACGTGCTCATCTCGAAAAAATTGCCTCTGTCGTTAAGCTCTCCTTAGAAGAAGCAAACTTAGAACTCTCCCAAATAGATTTAATTGCTTATACCAGAGGGCCTGGCCTAGTGGGGCCTTTATTAGTAGGTGCCTCTTTTGCACAGGGGCTAGGAGCCGCCGCTCACATTCCTGTAGCAGGGATTAGTCATCTAGAAGGGCATTTATCTGCCGCCATTCTCTCTCAAAAAGACTTAAAACCACCTTTTTTATGCTTAACCGTATCAGGAGGTCATACAGAGCTGTGCCTTGTTTCCGAGCTCTTTGAATATGAAGTCTTAGGAAAAACCCGTGACGATGCCGCAGGCGAAGCGTTTGATAAATGTGGGAAGGTTCTCCAATTAGGCTATCCTGCTGGCCCTCTTATTTCTAAACACGCAGAAAAAGGAGACCGAAAGTTTGTCACCTTTCCCCAAGGTCTCAATCAAAAAGGCAATTTTGAATTCTCTTTTAGTGGACTTAAAACTTCTTTTAGCCATTATATTCAGAATCAAAAACCCGAGTTCATTCAGGAACACCTCTCCGATATTTGCGCTTCACTAGAATCTGCTATCGTAGAAATCCTCGTCAAAAAGACTGTTAAAGCAGCTCAAAGCAAAGGCGTTCCATGGGTCGCTATCTGTGGAGGGGTTTCTGCCAATAAACACTTGAGGCAACGCATGGTGGATGAATGCGAAAAAAGAGACATTCAGGTCGCAGTCCCTGACTTTTCTCTTTGTACAGACAATGGAGCGATGATAGCTGGGATTGCCCAAATGAGAGCCTCCCACAAAAAACTCAACTACAATACAATTGTCCAGCCTTCCCTCGCCTGGGAAAATTAATTTTTTTTCATAAATAATTGCCGAATTAAGGCTTTAATGGGCAACTTAAAGGAAAAGTTAAAGAAAAATTTAAAGTAACTCCCAAAGCGTGCCGATATAAATACCAGCGGGTCTTGTAACCAAGTAACGAGGGAAAGCCGACCCAGAGAAAAAAACGAATCATCAAGGAAGGTGATTCATGGAAACGCAACAAGGAGGATTCGATGCGTATCAATCATAATATCGCTGCTATGGTAGCTCAAAATTCAGGAAGGGTGCAACAAGCTGGACTCAGTAAATCACTCGAAAAGTTATCCACAGGATTAAGAATCAACCGTGCATCTGATGATGCGGCGGGTTTATCTGTTTCGGAACAACTTCGTACTCAAATACGAGGTTTGCAACAAGCACAGACAAACGCCAGTAATGGTATTGGACTCTTACAAATTGCGGAAGGGGCTGCAAGTGAAATATCTGAAATTTTACAACGTATGCGTGAGTTAGCGGTGCAAAGTTCAAATGATACTTTTACTGAAACAGAAAGAAATTACACCAATACAGAGTTTCAGGCCTTAATGGATGAAGTTTCTCGTATTACTCGTGCCACTCAGTACAATGGAATGACATTACTCGATGGAGCGAGTGGTTCTTTTGGTGTTTCTGGGGGGTCAGCTTCTGTTCTCCATGTCGGGGCAAATAATAATGGAGGACAAACAGGAGGTTCTATTGACACCATGTCCATTCAAATGGATTCTCTTACTTTAGGGGCTATTGGTATCACCCTTACATCAGAAAGTGCAGCAGGCTCAACAAACGTTACCAATCAGGCAAACTCTTTTGCGGCCATTACCGCTATTGACAATGCTATTGGCTCGGTTAATAATATGCGTTCGGATATGGGTGCCTATGTTAATCGATTGGATCACGCCATCAACAATATTGCGAATCAAGCCTTTAACACCCAAGATGCTGAATCTCGAGTGCGAGATGTTGATTTTGCGACAGAAACCACTAATTTCACCCGAACTCAGATTTTAGTGCAATCGGCCACCTCTATGTTGGCCCAAGCAAACGCTGTTCCTCAATCCGTTCTGGCCCTTATTGGATAAAAGGCCTTAACGTTCCGAAGTGAAAGAGTCAAAAAGTTTCTTTTTGACTCTTTTTCTTTTTTGTGAAAGAAGTTTCCCAACTAAATAATTAACTTTCCATCATTCATATTTTTCACCGATTTAAAACGAGAACAACCATTGTTAACATTAAAAGAATATCTAGCTAAGGCTCCCAAAAAAGTAGTCGGCACTCTTTTCAAAGACCTCAAAGATTCACCTAAAGGCATTGTCCCTAGCTCCTTAGTGATAGAAAAAGTTTACCAATATTATATTGATAAAAACCAACTAGCTAGCTCAAAAGAGCTTTCGCCTTTAGAAATTAAGGTTTTACACCTCGTCTACTCTTCTGAGAACAAGGGACTGAAGGAATTTGAGGTCACAAATGCCTCCAGAAAAACTTCTGCCGATGACGTCTCTTCCATCTTACATAAACTCAGAAAAGAACTGTGGATCTACTCTAAACCAGGGAACATTGAAACTTTTTTTGGTTTTAAAGACTTCTCGGCTCCCACTTTGGATTCTTTTTTTAAAGAACTTACCCCTGTGGAAAGCAAAAGTCAAAGCCACCTCAGTTTTCGTTTTTTTCTCGTAAACCATCTGATCTACTTTTTAGGACAGATCAATCTTGGTAAACTTAAAATTGCCAAAAATGGAGATTTGCACAGAAAAGGCCTTAATATTCTTTTAGACAAATTTACTTTTGGCAAACACCTTTCTGAATCCCTCCCTGAATCAGAATTAAAATTCATCTATAATTTTTGCTTAGAAAATGATTTAATTCACCACAGAGACTTTCAATTATGCATCACCGATAAAACCTTTGAACTTTTAGAGAGCAGTATTAATGAAATTGAAACCACTTTGATGGTTTGGTGGTACGAACAAAAAATATCCCACCCCTTTAACTTTTTAACCAGTTTTTTATCCAATAAGGTGGAGTATGACATTGTTGAATTATCAAACCTTTTTGGGCTCTATAATGAGTCTCCCTATACATTGGGAAGTACTATCAAAAAAGGATTGACTTGGGAGCAAATCCCTCAATTTCTTCAGGATATGTGGTTATTGGGCATGGTTGACTTTCACTTTGCAAAAGGAAAAATACAACACTTAATTCCCAACCCCGAAATCACTTCTCAGTTTATTAAACACAAAAAGTTAGGCTTTAAAGAGGCCACTCCCTTTCCCCCACAATGTTTGCCCAACTTTGAATTTTATCTCCATCCTAATTCTCCTCCTCGATGTCGTTTTTTAGCCTCAGGATTTGCAGAAAAAAGGAATGATGAACACCTCAGTTTATTTCGATTTACAAAATCATCTATTATTGAAGGCCTACAGGCAGATTACAACACCCACGGTTTAGAAACTTTTTTAACATGGTTGAACCCTGATGACAGTAGCCAAAAAACTATTTCGGAATGGATTGATAGATATCATATTTGTGAATTCTCACAAGAACTCTTATTAAAAGTTCGAGATAAAGATAAACTGGATGAATTAAAACAAATTCCTGAAATCAAAAATGGAATTAAAGAGCTTATTCCGGGGTATGGTTTTTTAATTCATCCCGAATTTAAAGATGACATCTATCGATTTCTCAATCACTTAGATTTATATCCTGGAGATTTAACAGGCATTCGTCCGCCCTCTTCTCCCCTTTCTACTTTACTCCTTCACTACAAAAAAAATGAAGAAGCCGTAGGCGATATTAACTACTCCTTTTTAGAAAAAAGAAGAACTCTCTACCCTACCAAAGAGAAGACCTCCTCAAGTGTCCTTCCTGGATTAGCTGAAAAACTGGACATTATTGAACAAGCGACTCGTGAAGAAAAACTTTTGGAACTCAGCTTTATTAATGAACAAACCAGAAGAATAACGATTAAACCTTTGCACCTTTTGAAGTCAAGAGACCCTATCCGTTTTATCGGCATAGAAACAGAATCTGGTCATCGAAAAGAGTTTATTTTGGATACCGTTTCTTCTCTTCGAATAACAACCTAATCTCAAAGAAGAATGTTTAATCTATTGACTAGTAAATTATGAGTTCCTTTGTTCACTTACACACTCATTCTGAGTATTCCATGTTATTGGGAGCTTGTCGAATCAAGGACATTCTTTCTAAGGTTGATGACTTAAAACAAACTGCTGTGGCCTTAACCGATCACGGCTCAATGTTTGGGATTTTAGAATTTTTTACCCATGCAAAAAAAATGGGGATTAAACCTATTATCGGCTGTGACTTTTATGTTGCCCCCGATGATTGTCGCAACCAAGAGTATAAACAAGACGAACCTCTCTACCACAAGCTAACCCTTTTGGCAAAAGACTTAATCGGCTACAAAAATTTATTAAAGTTATGTTCTACAGGTTATCTCGAAGGTTATTGTCAAAAACCACGTATCGACAAAAAAGAACTCACCAAAAACTCTCAAGGGCTTATTTGTTTAGCCAATAATTTACAAGGTGAAATTGGGTACCACTTATTAAGAGACGAAGAAGATTCTGCTTTAGAGTTACTTAAATTTTACCAAGATACTTTTGGACAAGAGAATGTTTACCTTAGTTTGCAGGATCACGGAGTAGAACAAGAAAAAAAGCTCAATCAAATCTTTTTGGACTGGCATCACAACAAAGACTGTCAATTAGTAGCGGTTAATGACTGTCACTATTTAAACCCTATGGATAGTCAAGCCCATGGGGTTTTATTGTGTATTGGAGAGGGGTATAAAATAGATGACCCCAACAGGCTTCAGTTCCCCTCTGATCAATATCACATCCGTTCTTCAGAAGAAATGATTGAACTCTTTTCTTCTTACCCTAAAGCGATTGAAAATACCGTACATATTGCCGAACAATGTAATGTCGAAATTGAATTTGGAAAGCTCTATTGGCCAACCTGCCCTATTCCGCCAGAATACAATAGCAACGATGACTACCTGAATCACCTCTCTCAACAAGGCCTCGCTAAAAAGTATAAGGACGTTACCCCTGAGCTTCAAAAACGATTAGATTACGAACTCGCCATTATGAAAAAAATGGAAGTAGCAGGCTACATGCTTATCGTTCAAGATTTTATTATGGCTGCCAAAGAAAAGGGCATTCCTGTAGGGCCTGGTAGAGGGTCTGCCGTAGGGTCACTAGTCAGTTATGTGATTGGTATCACCGATGTAGATCCCATCCGTTTTAACTTACTTTTTGAACGATTTCTCAATCCTGAACGTGTAAGTATGCCCGATATTGATACAGATTTTTCTGATCTTGATCGGGGTAAGATTATTCAATATGTCGTAGAAAAATACGGAAAAGAATCGGTCGCACAAATCGTGACCTACGGACGTATGAAGGCCAAAATGGTTTTAAGAGATGTAGGCCGTGTACTTGGTTTTGAAGCTCAAGACATTAATTTTATTTGTAAACAATTTCCGGCAGATGACCCTTTTGCCGATTTAAAAAAGGCCATTGAAACCTCTCCTCCCCTCAAAAAAGCATTAGAGGAATCCCCCGAGACCCAACGACTTTTGGATATATCCTTTAAACTTGAGGGGTTTGTCAGACAAGCAGGTATGCATGCTGCTGCCGTAATCATTGCCCCTCAACCTGTCGTCAACTTTGCTCCTCTTTTTAAGCAACCTGGTGCTGAACAAATTATGATTCAGTATGACAAGCAATATTCCGAAGACATCGGTTTGCTTAAAATGGATTTTTTGGGTTTACGTAACTTATCCGTTATCCAAGAATGTATTCAACATATTAAAAATGAATATGACATTACGATTCAACCCCTTGAACTCCCTGAAAATGATGAAAAAACATTAGATCTTTTAGGCAAGGGACAAACAACAGGGGTCTTTCAATTTGAATCAGGGGGCATGCAAGATTACCTAAGAAAGCTTAAACCCACAGGCATCGAAGACCTTATTGCAATGAATGCTCTGTACCGACCTGGCCCGATTGAAAATATTCCCCAATTTATTAATCGAAAAAATGGGAACGAAGCCATTGATTGTTTTCATCCTAACTTAGAATCCATTTTAGGAGAGACCTACGGGGTAATTGTCTATCAAGAACAAGTAATGCAAATTGCACAAACACTCTCTGGATTTACCCTAGGTGGAGCCGATGAAATGCGGCGTGCCATGGCAAAAAAAAATGTAGAGAAAATGGACAAGCTTAAACCAAAGTTTATCAATGGGGCTGAGGAAAATGGCTATGACAGAAAAATAGCCGAAAATATATGGGATATTCTCGTTCCCTTTTCCAGTTATGCATTTAATAAATCACACTCTGCAGCCTATGCAACTATTTCCTATCAAACAGCTTATTTAAAAGCCCATTACCCTGCCCAATTCTTGGCAGCTAATATGTCTTCTGAACTAAATAACACTGAGCGACTTGTCATTTTACTCAATGATTGTCGTCAATTAAAAATTAATGTCATAGGCCCTAATGTCAATGTAAGTCAACCTAAGTTTATTAGTGAAGGCAATCAAATTGTATACGGACTGGGAGGCATTAAAAATGTAGGTGTGGGAGCTGCCCAGCAAATTTTAGAAGAGAACAAACGCAACGGCCCCTACAAATCTATTTTTGATTTATGTCAAAGAGTTGATGGCTCAAACCTAAATAGAAGAGCAATTGAATCGCTTATTTTTGCAGGAGCAATGGACGATTTAATCGGCAATAGAGCCCAACAATATGCTGCTGTAGAACCCGCAATGGCTTTAGCAGCAAAAAAGCAAAAAGACAAGGATTTGGGGCAAACTACTCTATTTGATGTATTTGGCGAATCAAATGAAGAACAAGACATGGATGAAACCCTCCCCGCCGATGTAGACGCGTGGCCTTATAGTGAAATGTTAGGAAAAGAAAAAGAAGTCTTAGGACTCTTTTTATCTGGTCACCCCTTAGAGCCTTATCGAATGGAAATCGATGCCTTTTCGGCTTCTCGTTTAGACTCTGACTCTCTCTCTCAAAAAGCTATTGATAAAGATATTCTATTAGGCGGTATTCTCACTAGCATGAGAGTACGAATCAGTCAAAAAACAAACCGAAGCTTTGCCTTTGGATTCTTAGAAGATTTTTATGGAAAAATTGAAGTTATTTTCTGGGCTGATGCATATGAAAAACTCAAAGAACTTGCAGAAGTCGATGCCATGTTGTTGATTAAGGGAAAGTTACAGCGAGATGCAGAAAGTGGTACTTATAAATTAGTAGCCGAGAGGGCTTTACCCATAGATCAGGCAAGAGAAAAAATGACACGAAACGTTAATATCAAACTGAGCACAATTGGCCTACAAAAGGATAATATTGACAAGATCCACGCCCTCGCTCAAAAAAATGAAGGCTATTGTTATTTAACCTTTAACATGGATAGTACCGTTGTAGGACAACAAGTTATTCGCTCTAACAATCTTAAAGTTTCTGCAAGTAAGAGCTTTACTACAAAATTAGAAAAGCTACTTGACCCTGATAGTGTTTGGCTTTCTCGAACTTAAAGAGGCTTTCTCCATCTTTCATCGTACTATTTAAAACGAACCCTAAATCTTGATAAGGGCAACAAGGAAGAACCCATTCCCTCATCAACTAATTCATTAATTTGTATAAGCCCCTTTCCACAAACAACTGTAGGAATGCCATCATCCAGAAAAAGTACCTTGCCGGGGTGACGATTCTCAATATAAACATCCTTTACCACTGTACATTTTATTACCCTAGCCTTCATTCCATTTATGACTGTAAACGCCCCTTTATAAGGATAGCCCACAGCATCGACAAAACGCTGAATAACATCAGCTGATTCCGTCCAATGGATACGATAATCTTCTTCATCCCTCCAAAGACTATAAGTCGCTTCTTCTTCATTCTGGGGGTTTCCTATCAATTTCTCGCCCTTTGATATACGCCTGATTATTTCATAAGTGATATTTGCATATTGCTTATTCACCAGTTCTATTGCTCTTTGAATCACCAATGGATATTCTATTGATGTCTTGCATTGTAATAGAATATCCCCTCTATCAAACAACTTTTCTGCAAAAACAGCACTAACCCCTATTTCCGTTTCACCATTAATTAATGCAGATACAAGCGGATTAAATCCACGATATTTAGGCAGTAAAGAATCATGTAATACAATTAACTTCGAAGGTGTACTTATCATCCACCTCCATGAAATAGTCAAGGCATAGGTAGAATCAAAACTCTTTTCCTCTTTTCTATCCCCAAAGGGAACCCCCCAATCCATACATAACTGTTTAATCTCCACATAAAAATCATTCTTAATATTTCTATCTCTAGAGGAAACAACAGCCTTTATTTCTGAATGATAATCAGGGAGTACAGCTTTAAGTACTTCATACCCCTTTTGGGTCATAAGATATAAAACGATATTATTCGACATATTTTAAGAGGTAAAAAACGAAAATCCCGTATTTCACAATTAGCCAACCACTTCTTTTATTTTAGATTTTATCCTAGCATCCTTAGCTGAATCTGAGAACTGCTTTTTTACTTCTGATAAACTTTCTGCCACTGTATAAGAAGGCTTAGCCATACTTCGAAAATGGATTCGTGAGAGGTACTCACCAATAATACCTAATGCAAAAAGTTGAGCTCCGGAGAAAATGGAAATAATGGATGCTAAAAATGCAAAACCTGGCACACTACTTCCACTAATTAAATATCTTCCTAATACAAATGATAAAATAAACATTCCAAAAATAGTAAACACAAACCCTGTCATACTTGCAATTTGTAAGGGAATTGTACTAAACCCTGTCATCATATTCATTGCATGAACAATCAGTGTTTTAAGAGTATAATGTGACACACCAATAGCACGAGGATGCTGTTTTACTTTGATGTAAGAAAACTTCCCCGTTGCCCATGTTAATAAAACCTCAATATTAACAAATGAACTATTGTATTGAAAGAATGCGTTTCTCAAGTTTGTTTTGAAAATACGAAACGCACTCACATGGCGTGCGGCCTGTGCTCCCATAAATTTTTGAAGCACTATCTTTGTTGTAATGGAAGCTAAATTTCTAAAAAACCCGTGTTGTTCTGTCTCTGGAGCCCCATAGACAACATCAAACCCCTCATTTAGTTTCGTTAACATTTTGGGAATTTCCTCTGGCGGGTTTTGCAAGTCATCATCTATTGTTACAATTAAATCCATTTTTGCCTCTCGAATACCCGCCAAAAGTGCATTATGCTGACCGAAGTTCTTCATCATTCTAATTCCGTTCACTTCTGTTGATTTTGCTAATTTTTTAATTACAAGCCAACTTTCATCCTGACTACCATCATCCACAAAAATTACTTCGTACTTTACTTTAAGTATTGCAAAAACTTTTCTTAATCGTTTATATAACTCTTCTAGTGTTTTTTCACTATTATAAACAGGAACAACAACAGCAATTGACTTCTTAAAATTATTCATTATTCCCCTTTTTTTGGTTTTCCCCTCTCTTTTATTATTTCCTTTTTGACAAGAGTAAACAACCTAAAGTATAATCGGACAGAGTTGTTATTTAGGGGGTCATTTGGGTTATACTATACCCTTCAACAAAGCCTTTATGGTAGGAAAGGAACTGGAGTACATTGCCACTGCTGTACTTTCAGGAGAGATAAAGGGAGATGGGCCCTTTACCCACAAATGTAATAAGTGGATGGAAGACACCTTCTCTACCCCCAAAGTACTTTTGACTAATTCCTGTACAGCAGCTTTAGAAATGACGGGGATTCTCGCTGACATCAACCCCGGTGACGAAGTCATCATGCCCTCGTATACCTTTGTTTCTACGGCAAATGCTTATGTCCTAAGAGGGGCAAAACCTATTTTTGTCGATATTCGTGAGGACACTTTAAATATTGATGAAAAAAAAATTGAAGAAAAAATTTCTCCGAATACTAAGATCATTTGTCCTGTTCATTACGCTGGAGTAGGATGCGAAATGGATTCAATCCTCAAGCTTGCCAAAAAAAAATCTCTCCTTGTAGTTGAAGACGCTGCTCAAGGAGTAATGGCTAAATACAAAGGTAAATATTTGGGAACTCTTGGAGATCTCGGTGCTTATAGCTTTCATGAAACCAAAAATTATAGTGCAGGAGAAGGGGGAGCTATTTTGGTTAATAATCCAAAATATATCAACCGTTCAGAAATTATTCGTGAAAAAGGAACAAACCGAACCCAATTCTTTCGAGGTGAAATCGACAAATATGGTTGGGTGGACAAAGGAAGTAGCTTTCTTCCTTCTGATTTGATTGCCGCTTTTCTTTTTGCACAATTAGAAAATGCAATTCTCATTAAAAACCGACGAACAGAAATTTGGAATACGTATTTTGATCATTTAAAACCTTTAGAGGACAAAGGGCTTCTTTCTCTACCCAAAATACCAGAGCATTGTGAACATAACTCTCATATGTTTTATATGCTCCTAAAGGATAAAAAACAAAGAAACAACTTAATCCAATACTTAAAGAGCAAGGGGATTCTTGCTGTGTTTCATTACCTTCCCTTGCACTCTTCTGTAATGGGAATGAAATATGGATACAAAAAAGGAGATTTTCCTATTTCTGAAAAAATCAGTGATTGTATTATTCGTCTTCCATTTTATTACACTCTTACTCCCGAGAATCAAAATTCCGTAATAAATAGTGTCTTCAATTTTTTTGAAAATGGAGCAAGGAGTGAATAATTTTAACACATACATTCAAAAAATTGAAAAGCACCCCCTTTTAACACTCATTTTCACATCTCTTTTTCTAACCTTATTCTTTGGATCAATCTGCTACAAGCTAGGTTTGATTTATAATGAAAACCATTCCTATTTTTTTGATGCCGTTTCATACTCCTATACAAATGCAAAGTTATCTGTTTTATTGGAGACACAAAACCATTGGTCATTAGGGGTTTCGGAATGGCTCCATAATAACCGTCAGCCATTCCGAATGCTCTACATGCTCTTCTTTTTTCCCTTTTTACTGGGAAGTGAAATGGGACACCTTGCATTTACACTCCCCATATTATTCCTTTTCTTGTCCCTTCTTGGATGGACTGTTTTCAAAAGAACTCAATCTCTTATTTACTCTTTAGCCACCCTTCTTTTTTTCTTCTCTATAAAAGGCCTATTTTCTTCTCACTACGGTTTGATTCCTAACTGGCTTGACGCTCCCTCTGCCCTACTCTGTGGGGCTGGAGCTTTTTGTTTAATTAACGCTTTTGAAGAAAAAGGATATAAATGGATTACGGGATTTGCCCTTTTAATATCTCTTTCTTTTCTTTCAAGGTTTCCTGCTGGGTTTTATGCCACTTTTATGTGTGGTCCCGTATTTTTGATTTATTTATATGATCGTTTCAAAAAGTACCCCTCAAACCCTAGTTATTTATGGAAGCCACTCATACTTTCAATTTCAATCACGGGTATATTATGTTCTTATTTTGCCATTGCTCATGGAAAAAATGTTCTTGAGTTTTATAGGGTCTATGGATACGCATTAAATCATGGGACTCCTGCTGCAATAGAGTTTGGAACAAAAGTAATCTCACGAGTATTGGGTTCCTACTTGTTTGTTATCTTTATTATTGTGTTTATATTCAATTTATTTACTCGACGAAGTCAAAAAATAAATTGGCTAGGCTTCTTTGTTATTTTTTGGTTGGGGATTTCACATTTAATCTTTAACATCATGATCAATCAAGTCACAGAAGGTTATGGAACATTTGCATGGGCACTGCCCCCATTATTTTTACTTGCTGTTGCCCCTTGTAAGAACAAGCAAACAACACCCTTAAAACTAAATCTTAAACCATTTTCATGGTTTGCTATTTTATTCTCTCTAACCGCTTTCTTTTTGATTGGAAGAAACATTCGTTCCCATTACTACAAAGCGACTCACCCCAACCTAGGGCATTATGAAAGACAAAAAACCTTCTCCAAGATTGGAGTCCTTTTATCCTCACAAAAAGACAATACCATATGGAATGCTTACTTTGATGAAATAAGTTGGATTCCTACCATGGAGTCTTTTTATCGATCAGGAAAGTGGATTATGCCTGCTGGACAGGATTACTTCTTTAGTAAACATGTTTCCGTCTGGAAGGGAAACTATCCCCATTTATCTTCACAAGAAATGGCTATCTCTTCATTCAAAAACACATCCAAATGGGTTCATTTAGCTTTAGTCTTTCAATCCCCCGATTCTGCACTTTCACATTTCAAAAATAAGCACTCTAAGGCAGTCGCTTACTATTATAGCACTCACATGCCAAATGACCCTCAATGGAAAAAAATCACTAGTATCTCTACCGAAAGATATGGGATGATAGATGCCTATAAAAATTTAAATATTCAAGATTCCACAGGATTTACAAAATTAATGCATAACATACCGCTTAGACTTCCTACTTTTGAGAATTAAGTAACTACGCATTTTTTGACAATTAAATTTATCAAACAATAAACTTTCATGTCCAATAAAAAACCTATATAGCCTCTAAGCTGCTATATAAGTCTTCTCTCATTATTTCACAATTGGAACATCTCCAACAAGTTTCCATACTCCTTTTTCATCTTTAAGAAGAGTAAGTAATGATATAAAGGTTATTTTTGACCCCTTAAAAATAACTTGAGCACTCGCTGTTGTTCCATTCACAACGATATTCTTAATAGTTAACTCACGTTTATCTCCACCAAACTCTTTTGATTTTATTTTGTCCAAATAAACAAGCCTTGATAATACCGCAACATCTTTACTTCCAAAAAGACGGTTCATTACAACCCTATAGTTCTTGTCTAAATACTGTTCTAGTGCCACAGCATCATTCGCATCTCCTGCCCTCGAAAAACCATGGATCACCTTTTCTATAGCCTTTACTTCTGAAGAGTACCCTTGCCCAACTAAGAACAAACTAAGCCCTAAAGCGGCTATTATTAATTTTTTCATTTCTATCTCCTTTTTATGATTTGATTTGTGTGATTAAAGTTCTATTAAAACTGCTGTTCGCATAATGGAATGATGTTGAAAATCATCCTCTTGGCTGTATGCCATCACAAGCGTGTACTTCTTACCTTTAAGTAAGTCCTTGCGATACGGGCTCACAGCCTTAATTGGAAGAGAAAAAAATATCTCGGTCTCCTCCTTTTTTTCTTTCCCTTTAACTCCCATTACTTGAGACTTTAAATTAAAAGTTGAAAGAGGCTTATAATTTCCTGGGGAAAGAGTTACATACTCTATCACTTTTGTACTTCCTTTTTTTATATGACCCATTAACAAATATGAGCCTTTTATACTTGTCGATTCATTAAATCCAATTGTTACCCAACCGATAGTAGGTGCTCTCATTTTAAAAAATATCCGCTCTGCCTTATGATACCAGCTCACTGTCATTCCATTTTTATAAATTGCTGATTCATATTCTTTACCCTGACCAAACAAAAAGCTACAAGCCATTCCTATCATTACCACTATTTTCATAGGTTCCTCTTTGTTGATTTATTAATTATTGATGCATCAACTATATAGTTAAAAAAAATCACGACATGTTCTTCTGTATTCTTAAAAGCATCGAAGTTAAATTTTCTAGCTCTTGCTTTGTAAACCCCTTAATACTTCTTTTCCTTAGCCCCTTAATTAACTCCATATTTTTCTGAACAAAGTCACTCCCTTTTGCTGTTAGGGTAATTTCATATTGCCTTCTATTAAACGGAATAGGCATTCTATCAATAAACCCATTTTTTTCCAAAATGTCTAAGGAGCGAGTAATGGAAGCAGGGTTTCTTAGAGAGATTACAGCTAATTCTTT
>CAZLBO010000003.1:18744-27354 GCA_964557725.1 uncultured Bifidobacteriales bacterium
GCATAATACCTTCTACAAATATGACCATTCACACTTTCTACCTTAAAAATTGTATTTTTTACTCTTATCTTATTGAGAATCAGTTTAAACCCTCAAGATATCTTTATGAAACATTCAAACCTTACCTCAGCTCCTCTCAACCAAGCCCATCATTCTACTTCAATATTCCAACCCCTATTTTTAATTTCAACCTTGCTGCTCATTTTTGTTGGTTGTAGCAAAAACCCTGTGACTCCCTCTCATGAAGTCATTGTCTACAAGGGAGCACAAGTTGTTACTACAAAGGATTTACCTCTGTGTGAGCAATTAACAAAAGGCTTAACTTACTATGTATTAGAAGATTCTCTCTTTAAATATTGTGACGGCACCCGTTATCAAACAATTAACCTACAAGGAGAAAAAGGGGATAACACATTGCTCCTTATTACCGAAGACACATTATGGACTTATTGCCCACTAGGTGGTAGTAAAATAGAAACAGGTGCAGATAACAATAAAAATGGGCTCTTGGACAGTGTAGAGGTTTCAGCGACCTCCTACCTTTGCGAAAAAGAAAAAATATGGCGTGGAGACTATACGATTCAAACCCTTTCTCATTTTAACATTATCAGTCTTTACAATAAAATAACAGGCAACTTAACCATTAAAAATACAACGATTACTCATTTAGATGGCCTAGAATCTCTTACCTCAATTGGTGGCAGCCTCCTTATTGAAGAGGACTCCAATCTCACCAATCTAGATGGACTTAAAAGACTAAAAACTGTGGGAGGGGAGCTAAACATCTACAATAACGAAAAGCTAAACAACCTAGATGGATTAAAAAATGTAACAACCATAGAAGGCAATCTTAAAGTTGAATACAATGATTCCCTCACCCATCTTGATGGGTTGAGCTCACTTACCTCTATAGGGGGTAGTCTCAGCCTTTATTCTAATGAAGCACTTATCAACATAAACGGTCTTTCAACACTTACCTCAATTGGTGGGTCATTAAACTTAGAATACAATACAGCTCTCATCGATATAGAAGCTCTCGCAGGAATCCACTCCCTAGGGGGGAGTCTTATTTTATATACAAATACCACTTTAAAGCATTTAGATGGATTGAGAAACATCAAAACCATCAAAGGAGAATTCTTACTGGAAAACAGTTCTGACTTAATAAATATGACTACTGGCTTAGCTAGCTTAATATCCATTCAAGGTGAATATACGGTCTTAAACAATTCAAACTTACCAACGACTCAGGCAAAAAGCATCCAAGGCGCTATTACTGGAATCACTGAGGCGTTTGTTTCGGGAAACAAACCCTAACCCACTCCTACCGATTTTAAATCTTTCCCGCCAAAACCCAACATCAACAATCGGTCTAAACCAACAGCTACCCCAGAACAACTAGGCAAGCCCTTTTCTAAATCATTTAAAAACAACTCATCTATCGCTAGTTCTGGTTGTCCTGCCTCTTTTCGAAATTCCTTTTCTTCTAAAAATCGTTTTCTGTTTTCTACGGGATCGGCCAGTTCTTGAAAACCATTGCACAGTTCTATCCCATTAAAAAAAGCTTCAAACCGATTAGCAACTTGCTTATCCTCTTCATCGCGTTTAGCTAAACACGCTTGTTCAAGGGGGTAATTCACAATAAAAGTCAACTCGCCCTGTGGTAAGCGAGGCTGAATAATTTCTGATATGGCAAAATTAAGAATATCTGTTCTTTCAAAAAATGGGCATTCACCCACCCCCCTATTCTCGACCTTGGACTTTAACAACTTGACCGATGTATCTAAAGGATCAAGCCCCAAATACTTCTGAAAAGCATCACGGTAGCTTAGTTTATTAACTTGACAACTCCCCAAAACCAACTGACAAACTTCAGCCACCTCTTGAATCAATGCATGATAATCATACCCTAACTGATACCATTCTAAAATGGTAAACTCTGGATGATGCAATGGGCCTTTTTCTTCCAAACGAAAAGCTTTACATATTTGATAGATAGAGGGGTAATCATGACATAACATCCGCTTCATATAAAGCTCAGGAGACGTTTGCAAATAAAGCGTTTCTCTATGAGGGTCTTGCCCCCTATGAGTTTCAAAAACATCAATGTATCTATCGATTCCGCAACTGGGGGAAAGAAGAGGAGTCTCTACTTCTAAGACTCCTCGACTTTCAAAGAAACTTCTCAGTTTTTTTAGAACCCTAGCCCTATAGTGGGAGGCTTCTAAATTCATAAAAGCTTACTTCGCTCTTTCCACATACTCACCTGTACGAGTATCTAATTTAATCTTCATGCCTTTTTCCATAAAAAGAGGAACCTTAACAATTGTTCCTGTTTCCAAAGTCGCATCTTTCATCACATTGGTCGATGTATTGCCTTTAACCGCAGGCTCAGAATAAGTAATTTCCAATACCATAAAATTAGGAGGAGTAACAGAGATAGGTCTTTCTCCCCAAAAAGAAATTTCACACTCTGTATTGTCCAATAACCATCTATCGGCCTTGTCCATAGAATCTTTGGGAATTTCAATCTGATCAAATGTTTTTGTATCCATAAAAGCCCAGTTTTCACCATCATTGTACAAGTACGTCATGGTCGCATGAGAAATATCCGCCAACTCTACTGTAATACCCGATTTATAAGTTCGCTCAATCGTCCGTCCATTCAGTAAGTTTTTAATTTTTACACGACTAAAAGCTTGGCCTTTACCTGGTTTAACAAATTCATTATCCACGATAATATAAGGGTTATCGTCCACCATAATTCTCAAGCGTTTTCTAAACTCATTTGTACTGACAGTAGCCATTATTTTACCTATTTCTAAATCTAATTTTCAATTTGAAAACAAAGTTATAAAAAATTCATCAAGGATAATAGAGTGTGGCAAAATGATTTGAGAGATGCTTTTACGGAAGTCTCTCAGTTACTTGATTTCCTTCAGCTTAAGCCCCCTAATGCCCCCTATTTGCTGTCTAAAAGCTCTAAATTCCCCTTTTTAGTCACCAAAGACTTTGCACAAAGAATGAGACCCCAATGGAATGACCCTCTCCTTTTACAGGTTCTGCCCCGTGAAGAAGAGAATAAGCCTGTAAATGGCTTTGTAAATGACGCTGTAGGAGATGAAATGGCACAGGTTATCCCTGGATTATTACATAAATATAAAAGTCGAGTCTTACTCACCCCTACCCCTGCCTGTGCCATTCATTGCCGCTATTGCTTTCGAAAAAACTTTGACTATCAATCCCTCATCGCACAACCAGAGAGTTCAAATAAAATATTGAGCTACCTCAAAAATCACCCTGAAGTTAACGAAGTTATCCTCAGCGGAGGCGACCCCCTATTACTGACGGATCAACAACTAAAAGTTCTCTTAAAACTTACTCAACTTGAAACCATCCATACTGTTCGTTTTCACACCCGAGTTCCTATTGTCTTTCCCAGTCGAATAACCCATTTGTTATTGGCACAACTGCAAAAAATAGTCCAAAATAAAAATCTTATTTTTGTGCTTCATATTAATCACCCACAGGAATTATCAGGGCAATGCCTTCAATCCATTAAGCAACTCAAACAAGTAGGTGCCTTGTTACTCAACCAAGCGGTATTACTCAAAGGAATTAATGATACCGCTGAGATTCAAGAAAGACTCTCGGACAGAACCACTGAGCTTGGAATCCTCCCTTATTACCTCCATCAATTAGACAGAGTCACAGGGACGCATCATTTTGAAGTTGAAGCCTCTGAAGGAGCCAAAATATGGAAGGAACTGCAAAAAAACATTGCTGGTTACCGCCTTCCACGCTATGTAAAAGAAGTTCCCGGAGAAGAAAGTAAAACTCTTATTCAAGGTTAAGCTTCAAGCCAACCTTATTCCAAGCTTTGTATGTTTTTCCATCGAGTACACCTGACAAGCCCCCTTTATACAAGCCTTTTTTCTTTAATTCCCCTTGTAAAGCAACCACTTCTGCTCCCTCACTGCCATACATAAGACCCCTTCTTTTTGCCTTTCCCAAAGAGGCCTTTACCGACGGATAATCCCACAGACCTAATGCAAATAAATTTTGAGGATGCTGATATAAAAGCCCCTTAAATACTTTCCAGTCTCCCTTGTTCTCCGAATCTTTATCTAAGCGATAACACCGAGGAAGACCCGCTACAACTAGGCAACCAGCACTCGAATAGCCTGCTTTTTTAGGTTCTTCATTCCAACCGCAGTGTAGATTATCATAGGGGTTTGAAAAGTATAATTGGTCTTTTAAGCCAATAGGTACCCCTGTTTCTGTACGGCGGATCAAGCGATTGGCCGTTTGCCTTAAGGCTTGATGTCCCCTTAGTTTGCCTTGAAGGTGTTCTCCTTTTTCAAAATCCGTATAATACCCACATTCCAATTGGTTACTGCCCTTGCCCTTTTTTAAAATTGACTTCTCAACTTGATCCCAATGAGGGACTGTAGACCCAGGGGCAAAATAAACCTGCTGATTTTTTCTGTCCCATATTCCAATAGAACAGCGATAGTGTTTATAATCTACTTTTACTTTTACTAATTCTTTTTCTTGAACAAACCCCTTGCTCCTCCCCTTTGGAAGTGCCCCTCGGATAGCAATAAGCACTAAGTCTTGTTGTATGGGAAGCCGAAGTCTCCACAATTCAAATAAGCGCTCTAATTGAGTGTGATTTAAAATCATAACATAACCTCTTAAAATAGAATTCTCAAAAATTTCAGAATCGATTCACCACTTTAAAATGTAATAAACCCTCTCCAAAACTCCGATAAGGGTTCAAAGCATAACTCAATCCAAAAATCCAATCCTTACTTCCCAACTCTAAGCCCACCCCATAACCCATAATTTTTCTCCAATAAATATCTCCTTCATTTTTATTGATTAAAGCAGGATCTATAAATGCCATCAATCTATTTTTAGGAGAGATCAAATACAGTAATTCTATGTTTTGATAAACAAAAAGATTAGTCAAAAACTCATTTTCACGGTAACCTCGAATTGAGTTTGCCCCTCCAACAGAAAAAAGATTTCCTCTATTTTCTAAGCTCCTTTCAAAAGGGTATACAATAGAACTTGCCCATTTATAGTGGAACAACCAGTGCGTTCGCCCCCACTTCTTCCATCCCTCCCAACGGACTTTGTTTTGTAGTAAATACTGAACGCCCTCTCTTGCATTCCGTCTAACTCCAGTCACCTCTACGTCCAATACTCCCCCTTTATTAGTGTATAAGGCGTTGTTTCTATAATCATAGATCAATTGTAAACTCGTAAATAATGCGGTAGAGGTTATTCGTTTCCATGTGGAGTCATCGACAACTTCTAAGACCCAGTTACTTTGACTTTGATAGGACAACAAATAGCGAGAATAATAATCATAATCTTGAAAAAGCTTTAAGCCCTTATTGGTTTCTTCATATACAGAATCCTCTTGATACAAATTAAAGTTAACTATTCCGCCTATAGGTAATTTAAGCAACCAAGGTTCCTCATATACAAAGTCAATGGCTGTTGCATTTTCTCTCGAAAAGTGAAAGTCTAAATCTCTTGCCGTTCCCATGATATTCTTTAAACTGATATCAAAAAAACCTGTTAACTCCTTGTTTTCCGATCCTTCTTCCTCATTACTAAACCCCAATAAGCCTGTGATAGAGTTCCCTTTTGCATCCTCCATTAAAAATGTGGGATACAAAAACATTTTAATCGAATCACGAAACAATGTTCCCTCTTCCACATACTGATAATACCCTGTTCTGGCCAGCTTCTCTCTCGCCAACTTAGACAAATCAGGCTTGTAGGTATCCCCCACTTCTATAAGGCTTAAACGAGCCAAAACACTCTGTTTGGTTTTGGTTCCCTTGTATTGTATCCTTCCAAATTTATAGCCACTCTCCGTATTCATTTTAATCAAAAGTGCTACACCCGAAACCCCTTCACCCTCTTTGAAATCAAGTTGATAATTGAAAAACGGAAAGCCTAAATTCAACATTTCTTTTTCAATTTTGTGTTCTATACCTTTCAATGTTTTGAGTGAGGCCACCTGCCCTTGATAAGCTGTTAAAGTAAAGATTTCACTCTCCTCTCCCTTAATTAAAAGAGTGATACTTTTTATCTTTATCAACGCTCCATTTTTTACTTTTCCGCCTTCAACACGAGCTTTTAAATACCCTTCTTTGATCTTTCCATCCCGAATTTTAACAAGAGAATCATTTGTACTTTTATTTGCAAAGCCCCCCCCTATACAGACCCACAAACAACTAACCCAAAAGAGCAAGAATGGAGTTACTTTTATTTTTAGTAAACTCAAAATAAAGCCCTCATCTCCATCCTCAATCTCTGATAGATTTTGTTGTTATTTGGCTCTTTTCTTACGAGGTAATCTCCATGCCCAAATAAATATTTACCAATTTGAACATCCACGCCTGTTTGAAATCGATGAGTTATCCCCCTTGCAAAGCCAGTTAAATAAAGAGAGTTTGTAGAAAGTTTATCACCTGCTAAATAATACAATCCGTATTCTGTATAAATTCGACCTGTTTTCCATGTGTTTCGCTCTCCCCTTAATCGAGGGTACACAGAAAACATTACGACCTCATCCTTTCCTTTGGGTTGAATGGTAAAGCGTGAGTATTCAAATAAAGGCTTAAGTCTATAATTGTCAAAAAAGGTATAAGAGAGGTCTCCACCAACCCCTATTTTATTAATTGAATTTGAAAGAGAGTTCACCTTTGAGGCGTCTTCTTCTTCACTCCATTTTGCTTCTAAACCGTAAGAGATTATTTTACTTATGTCATGAGAAAAAAGGGTGCGATAAAGTACTCTTTCTCGCTCAAATACAGCCCCTTGCTCATGTTTATTAAATTCCCATTCATAAATAAATTTAAGAGACTTTTCACCTTGTTTATCTGTCCATCTTAATGAAGGTTGTATAAAGCTTTTTCCCGACAAAACCTCTTGAATCTGTGATTTATTAAAAAGGGGAATAAAAAGAGGGTTTTGAGAACTATCCTTATGGTTAAAATTATATTGGAATGAAAGTGAGATATCAGAAAACACTCCTGTAACTAAAAAGGGAAAGCGATTAGGTGTCAACTTCACGTCCCCAGACCAACTCAACTCCTGTAACTTTACCCCTGCTTGGGTCGTATCTCTTATTAGCCCAACAAAGCTATATTCTCCTTTGTCTTCATCCAACCAACAATTTAAAACCCCTTTTCCATTAATCGACAAACTATCACAAGAATACCTCCCTGCTCCCCTATCTATACCCTCTCTATTTTTTTTATAATAACTCAAAAGGGGAATATCTACCTTTTGATTAATGTTATAGAGCGAAGTCATTTGATACCCCTGTTTGTAATTGGCAAGACGGTTGTCCCACTTTAACTCCTTGTACTGTTGAGTAGAAGCGGAGGAGCTTCTTGTTTTCCATTCCGAAACATCTTGAAATGAAAAGAACAGCCCTGATGACCAAGGCCCTATATCAAATATTTCTGCCCGAGGGGCATACACTTGTTCTAACAAGGAGTCATATTTAGCTTCAGATACGCCTTCTTCATAAAAATTTGATAACCGATTTAAGTATTTATATTCAAATCCCAGTTTTAATTTACCAAAAAAGGGTTTGGTACTGACCCCTACAATAGCCTCTCTTTTAATACTTTGAAGTTCCCTATTAATTGTTGTAGAAACCCACTCATCTTGATTCAGCAACAAAGTTGGCTCCCATTTTTGGATTACATATTTTGACACTAAAGTTGTCTTATAATTCAGCCGCCTCAACTCACTACTTTCACTCCTTTTCTCTTCAAGTGAAGCCCTCACATTCCGAGTATCATTTCCTAATATCACTCCACCTTTTTTTCGTTTAGACTCTATTTCACGGCTTCCTATAGTCGAAAAGAGTTCCTTACCCATTGCCTCACCATAATCGCCTTCAAAAGTAAGATAAGAAAGTAACTCATAAGATAGCCCATAAGTTTGTGCCTCATAATCTCTTTCTGAAACTTGTGCGGGCATATTCCATTTTTCATTATAACCATAAGACTCTATTTGATTCCTAAAGGACTCATACAATGAGTCTTTCTTCTCTAGTGTATACATCCCCTTCCAACGTCCCCAGCCCTTTTTATTCCAAGGCCTGCCTATTGCTTGAGAACCTGCATAATTCACTCCCCAACCCAGATTATCATGATCATCCACATTTGAAAATAAATTTTTATCAAATTGAGAAAACAAAAAAGAAGCTTTAGAAGAGTGATTCCCCACCCTTCCTACTACTGTATCTATACTCATTTGCGTGACATAATGAGATTTTAAAATGGGAGAAGCCACTTCAACACCCCTTGCTTTGGCGCTTGCTAGATCATCACCCACTTGACTGAGCACCTGTTTATCCAAATCCGAAAGTAAAAAAGATTCTGGATTTTTCTTATTCTCTCTTTCTGTTATATTACGCAATGACCACTGTAAAACCCCTGATGTATCTGAAAGATTACCCGAATAAAGTGTACTTGCATAGTTTTTATCTGTATATTCAAATTCTACGGTAAATTGATCGTCACCTGATACAACTAATGGAGTCAAAAAGTCAACACGCCCCTCTCCATA
>CAZLBO010000004.1:0-22173 GCA_964557725.1 uncultured Bifidobacteriales bacterium
GCTCTTTACCAATCAGGTTAATCATATATTCCGTAATCGACTCATTTGGATACCATTTATGCCCAGCTTTACAGATATAACGTGTCCACGACTTTATTTTCTTCCGTTTTACAAAGCTATTTTTTTTGTATTCATAGATTTTAACCAATTGTTTTGGAGCGTCACCATCTAGAGCTATATCCTCAATAAAATAATTTGCGTTTTTTATTAGCGGAATTTTCGAATTATTTATTACATGAGATTCTTGTTCATTTTGTACAATTGAAATTTTTGAATTTAAAACCCATTTTTTTGAAACTACTCTATTTCTTCTTCCCATCACACTCCCCCCACTCAAATCGTCCCTACCACTTTAGGCAAAGCTTCAATAAACTCTTGCGGAGGCAAAAAGCCAGGAATCGTTTTTATTACCTCTCCAGCAGGGCTTAGAATAATCACAGTGGGAACCCCTAAAATTTGGAACTGCTTCATCAGAGCGTCTCTATTCGGGTGCTTATCCACGTCTACCCTGAGAGTAACATAGTCACTTAAAGCTTTGATTACCGAAGCTTTAGGATAGGTTTTTTCTTCCATCTCTCGACAAGCTGCACACCATATTTTACTTTCAAAATCTATTAAAATCCGTTTCCCCTTGCTCTTCGCCTCTTCTACAAGTACCTCGGAATAGTCTTGCCATTCAATACCTGCACTTACATGACTAGCCGAAGAAGTTTCTGAGACAGACACTAAAGAACCCGTGTTGACCCCAAGCCCTTTAATAAAATAAGTAGCCCCTACAATTAAACCCAAAAGGGCAAGCGTTCTTAATAAAGTTCCCAACCAATGGGAAACCCCATTCATTGCTTGAAAAGGATTTACATAAAGGGAGGCGTAAATAATCAGGCCTCCAAAAATCATGTGATAGACTTCCTCAGACATAAAAGCTCTCAAGTAATAACATGCTAAACCTAAAAGCACCACGCCCAATATCTTTTTAACATCTATCATCCACCCCCCTGACTTAGGCAGGTTTTGCGTGAGACTCGTAAAAATACCCAAGACCAAATAAGGAAGCCCCATGCCCAAAGCTAACGTGGCAAACATCCAAAAACCCGTAAAGACTTCCTTTCTTTCCGCAACATAAATAAGAAGACTCAAAACAAAAGGACCGATACATGGCGAAGCTAAAATTCCTGCGAATAAGCCTGCAAATAAACCCCCTGCATAACCTCCCACATTACTCGCATTCATGGCTTTACCCATCAATCCCGAAGGCAAACCCAACTCAAATAAACCAAAAGAAGAAAGAGCCAAGGCTACAAAAATAACCGCAATAACTATTTGAGCCCCTGATGATTGTAAAACCGATCCGAAAAGGCTGCCAGACAATGCGGCTAATAAACCCAAAACAGAAAAGGATAACATCATACCCAATACATAGAGCATACTCATAATGATGCGCCCTTGTAAAGAACGCTTGCCCTGTCCGCCAAATAAACTGATTGTAATGGCTATCAAAGGGTATACACAAGGGGTTAAGTTTAATGCCAATCCCCCTATGATTAACATGATGATTACCATAAGAAGGTTGTTATCGTATTTCGATTTTTTTTCTACAGAAGAGGTTGTCCTATTAACGGTCTCTTTTAAATCACTCTTGCTATTTAATTTTTCTTTTTTTGAAAAGTCTTGAAGCTTCTTGATTCCACCAGAAGAAGGACTGGGAGAGACTTCTCGACTTGTAGGTCTCAAGCACATTTCATCGCTACAAGCTTGATAATAAAACTGAAGCTTCAAAGTACTTAAATCAGCATCCGCACCCGATTTCCACAGCTTGCCCTTAATTTTAAAAGTTCCCTCATATAACAACAACTCGCTATTGAGAGACTTGATGTACTTTTTTTCTGCGGGGGGGAATTCTATCTCCCCATAATTTATCCCCGTTCCCACAACTTCTACTCTGGTGGGAATAGCAAACTCATTTAAGGGTTTGTAAGAGTTTACATGCCAACCTTTATCTAATTTGACCTGCAATGTGAACATTAAGGTATCCGAGCCTTCAAAACTCGTAGGAGAAAGTTGAAGATCGAATTCAGGAGGGGCCATTTTTTTTTGACTATACGAAGACATCGTCACCATTAACACGATTAGAATTGCTAAGTAATTTTTGCACATTTTAAATTTTTCCTTTTTATATCGGTCTATTAGTTATCGAAGAAGTAACAAAATTAAACGCATACTGACCTTCTACAAAAAAAGTACCCCACTTGCATTATCATTAATTAATTTAACAATATGTCAGTTTTAATGCGATCCATTTCCGGAATACGGGGTATAGTGGGAGACCCTTTAACGCCTCCCTTACTGTTAGAATATTTAAACGCTTTTATTCAGGTCACCCAAGCGAAAAAGGTGATTATTGGCCGAGACACCCGTGTCACAGGCTCAATGATTGAATCTATTATCGCCCAGGGCTGTGCAGCTTCGGGAGTAGAAGCGGTTTCCCTTGGGATTGCCAGCACCCCTACTGTGGAGGTCATGGTGCCTCATTTACACGCCGATGGGGGGATTATTGTCACTGCTTCTCATAATCCAGGAGAATGGAATGCTTTGAAGTTCCTCAATAAAGAGGGGATCTTTCTCAATGAAGCCGAAATCCAGAGGTTATTTGAAATTGTAGACGGCAAAAAATTTAAGTGGGCTAATTATCAAGAAATAAAAAAAGCGACAGAAGCGACAGGGGCCGATGACATACACATTCAAGGGATTTTAGACCTCCCTTTGATTGATGTGGAAGGGATTAAAAAAAGAAATTTTAAAGTCGCTTACGACGGTGTCAATGGAGCAGGTTGTTTTATTGTTCCCCAATTATTAAAAGCCTTAGGTTGTACCACCCACTCTATGTATGTAGAGCCCAGTGGTATCTTTCCCCACAACCCCGAACCCACTCCCGAAAATTTATCTGAATTAAGTCAACTCATTCAAGCAAAAGGCTGTGATGTTGGATTTGCCACAGACCCCGATGGAGATAGATGCGCCGTTGTCAGCGAAAGCGGAAAAACCATTGGCGAAGAATACACTCTTGTTTTTGCAGCCATGTTGCAACTCTCACACCACAAAGGCCCTATGACGGTCAACCTCTCTACCAGTCGAATGATTGAGGATTTGGCCTTGGCAAATGGGGTATCCCTAGAACGATCCAAAGTGGGTGAAATCAATGTAAGTATGTTGATGAAGGATAATAAAAGTGTAATAGGAGGAGAGGGAAATGGCGGAGTCATTTTACCAGATCTTCACTATGGAAGAGATGGTATGTTAGCTATTGCCATGGTTCTCCAACTGATGCTTCAAGAGGAAAAAACTATTTCTGAACTCGTAAAACGTGTACCCGCTTACCATATTGAAAAACAGAAATTTGCTTTTAAAAACAGCTCGTTAGATAGTTTAGCACAAATTTTACAAGATAAATTTAAAGGGGCAGAGCTCAATCAAGAAGACGGATTAAGGTTTGCTTGGAGTAACAAATGGGTTCATGTGCGGCCGTCTAATACAGAGCCTGTTTTGCGTATTATTTCCGAAGCTCCCACAAAAAAGGAAGCGCTAGAACTTTGTAAGGTGATTGAACTTGAAATAGAGTAAACTTACTTCATCATTTTTTACCCCCCTACTTCAAAAAATAGTACCCTAGTTAGATAAGACGAAAGGGGAACAATCTATGTGTGGAATCATTGGATACTGGGGAAAAAAAGACGCTCAAAGCATTTTATTCAACGGCTTGCGTCGTATGGAATACCGTGGGTATGACAGCTCAGGGGTTTCTATACTAAGCCCCTCTCTTCAGACCATCAAAGCATCAGGAAAGCTCGATCAACTCGAAAAAAAGTTACTCCATTCCCCTCTTAAAGGGAGTATTGGTATTGGACACACCCGCTGGGCAACCCATGGAGCTCCCACAGACATTAATGCCCACCCACACACTAGTGCTAACGGAAAGATAGCTGTGGTTCACAATGGGATTATTGAAAACTTTGCGGCTTTAAAAAAAAGCCTTCAGGCTGAGGGTGTTTCTTTTACATCGGAAACAGATACTGAAATTATCGCTCAATTAATTCAAAAATATTACAAAGGCAATTTAACCCAAGCCGTGCTTGAATCCATGAAGCACATGAATGGGGCCTTTGGACTTGCTGTGGTATGTGAGGAAGAGCCCCACACCTTAGTAGGTGCCCGAAGAGGAAGCCCTTTAGTGGTAGGCGTGGGAGACGGCGAATTCTTTTTAGCTTCGGACACCGCCCCCTTACTAGAACATACCAAAGATGTGATTTACTTAGATGAAAATGATGTCATTACGATTACAGATAATTCTTACAAAATCACTTCTACTTCTCATCAAGAGGTTCAACGGCAAATTCAAAAAGTTTCAGGAAATATTGAATCCATACAAAAAAGCGGTTACGAACACTTTATGCTTAAAGAGATTATGGAACAACCACGAACGATTAAAAATGCCATGCGTGGCCGCATTCTCCATGACTTCGGAACCGCTCGACTCGATGGGTTAAATTTAGTACAACACGAGTTACGACGCATTCGCCGTATTATTATTACCGCCTGTGGCACGTCCTATTATGCCAGCATGGTGGGAGAATACCTTATTGAAAACTTGGCTGGCATCCCTGTGGAAGTTGAATACGCCTCCGAATTTAGATACCGCAACCCTATTATTGATGATAAAACACTTATTTTCTGTGTGTCCCAATCGGGAGAAACAGCCGATACTTTAGCTGCTTTGCGAGAGGCTCAAAATAAAGGCGTCATTGTATTGGGAATCTGCAACACTGTAGGGAGCTCTATCGCCAGAGAAACTGATGGAGGGGTTTACCTACATGCAGGGCCAGAAATTGGCGTGGCTTCTACAAAGGCTTTTACCTCTCAAGTTACGGTGCTCACTCTGTTGGCTTTAATGTTAGGACGTATGCGACACGTTTCTGCGGATGAAGGAATTAAAATCTGTAAAGCGATGGATAAAATTCCTTCTCAAGTAGAAGAAATACTCAAGCTTAATGACTCTATTAGGGAAATTGCCAAAGAATATAAATCGGCTTCTAACTTTCTCTACCTAGGTCGAGGATATAGCTACCCTGTGGCACTTGAAGGAGCCCTTAAACTCAAAGAAATTTCATACCTTCATGCCGAAGGCTACCCTGCTGCGGAAATGAAGCATGGGCCGATTGCGTTAATTGACGATAAGATGCCCACAGTGGTTTTAGCTCCTTCGGGGGCTTTATTTGAAAAGACTATGTCTAATATGCAAGAAATCAAAGCACGGGGAGGGAGAATTTTAGCGATTACTTGTAACCCACCCGAGGAATTAGAAAAAGTGGCCGATCACATTATCCAAATTCCTAAAACCTTAGATTTACTCAGCCCTCTTCTTTCTGTTATCCCCTTGCAATTATTAGCTTATCACATTGCTGTTTTAAATGGTTGCAACATTGATCAACCCAGAAATCTGGCAAAAAGTGTGACGGTGGAGTGAGTTTAATTTTGTTTTTTTGATTTTTTTCCGATTTCCATTTTATACAGATTGCCAATTGAATTGGCAATCTGTATAAAATGAAGAAAGCTTTTCCCCACACAAACACCTCAAAAAGACCAAGAAAAATCCAACTTCCGCAATGACCTTTTATTTAAGGTGTTACAACAATCTCGTAAAGTATTCTACAAACCAAAATAAACACTCAACCCCAAGGTGTTGTGGTGTTGAGTAATAAATATACTAGGGATTGTGTATTATTGGGTTTCACTTTGCCTCACAAACTATTATATTTGCATCATGATTCAGGCATTTAAAAATTATGAAGTCAAACTAGAGGTTTTTGAAGGGCCTCTCGATTTATTGGTCTATTTAGTCCAAAAAAGCGAATTAAGCCCTAAAGATATCCCTATTTCTCATATTACAGATCAATACCTCGAATACATTGACCAAGTAGGCATAGACAACCTCTCCTATGCAGGAGAGTTTTTAGTCATGGCCTCACGCCTTATGCGCCTCAAGGCCAGAGAACTTCTCCCTCCTGAAGATAAAAATGAGCTTGAGGAAATGGAATACGAGCTAGACAAAGCTGCCCTACTTGAGCAGATGATGGAGCATCAAAAATTTAAAGAAGCCGCAAACTTTTACCGTCACCTAGAATCACGCAATGTAGGAGTACATTTTAGGGGTTCGAGAGAAAAGATTGAGAAAAAAAAGAAAGAGGCGACTCCGCTACCTTTAGACCTTTTTGAACCTGGTATTTATGAGCTTTTAACGGCCTATACCACCGCTATTAAAAACAAAAAACGGGCAAATATTCATCAAATTGAAATTGATGATGTCACTATTGAAAATCAAATCAAAAAAATGCAACAATTGTTGCGTGCAGAGCATAAATTTTTATTTGAGTCTCTTTTCAAAACTGACCCCCGTCAAATTGTGATTGTCGTGACCTTTATGGCTTTATTAGAACTGACTAAAATGAATGATATTTATTTACAACAGCATATTAGTCATGGCCCTATTTGGATTTACCGAAAGAATACAGAAGACCCTATTAAACACCTTGCCCCTAAAGATATGGACTATATAGAAACACCTGATTTTCAAGATGGTCTGGTCGATTTTATTAAAGGGGATATATTAGAAAAGAATGACAATACAGAGTTTGAAGTCCTCATTAGAGAATTAGAAGAAAGTACACATACAGCCAAAGAAACCCGAGCGAAATACGCAGAAAAGAAAGAGCAACCTACTAAATAATTATGAGCAACGAAGAAGAAACAAACACAATACAAAGGGAAGAAGCCTCCCTCACAGCATCCATTCCTCTTACAGGACAAGCTCCCGTACTTGAAGAGTACCCTAGCTTTGCCCCCTCCCCTGAGCAATTAGTTAAAGGACTCATTTTTGCATCCTCCGACTTCTTATCCGCTCAACGGATTAAAGAGTTAACCGAAGGTGCTTTAGACCTTAAAACCATACGCCAAGCCGTAAAAACTATTAATGCTAAATTTATAGAGCACGACGAACCCTATGAGATTTTTGAAGCCAACAACAGTTATCGCTTCCGAACAAAATCAGAGTACCACCCTTGGATAAAAAAACTATTCAAAGAATCCTCTGCCCGTCGTTTATCACAAGCGGCTTTAGAAATCCTCTCGATTGTCTCTTACAAGCAACCTATTACCAAAGCCGAAATTGAAGATATTCGTGGAGTAAATGTAGACGGCACTCTCAAAGGGCTTCTTGATAGAAAGCTTGTTGCTATTGCAGGGAAATCAGATAAAATTGGAAACCCTTTTAACTACGGCACGACTAAATTGTTTTTACAGTACTTTGGAATCAATAGCATCAATCAAGACTTACCTAAATTATCTGAATTTGAAGAATTGATTCAATCCGCAGCCTTGCTTCCTCAAGTCAGCCCCGAAGGAGAACTCGAAGAGTTTGACCAAGACGAGGTTGAAGAAGAAGCAGAAGTTTGATCTATGTCTACTCCATTAATGGAACAATACCTAGAGATAAAGTCTCGGCATCAAGACTGTATTCTTCTCTATCGCATGGGAGACTTTTACGAGCTCTTCCACGATGATGCCGTTGTCGCCTCTAAAGTATTAGGGCTTACCCTGACTGCCCGTAATAGTGGCAGTGAGAAGAAAACACCTTTAGCAGGCTTCCCTTATCATTCTATTGAAAAGCACCTTCCCAAACTGATTCGTGCGGGGCACAAAGTTGCTATTTGCGAACAAATAGAAGACCCTGCACAAGCAAAAGGCATTGTCAAACGAGATGTTATTGAAATCATTACCAAGGGTACGGCCATTAATGAAAATTATTTGGATGAAAAAACCAATAATTATTTAGCTTCTATCTTTCCTCGTCGCGAAAAGTTTGGGCTCTCTTACTTAGATTTAAGTACAGGCCAATTTGTTGTTATGGAAGGGGGAGAATCGGATGTCATCGAAGAACTCCAACGGTTAAATGTGGAGGAAGTACTCTTCCCCAGTCATTGCGAAGTCCCTCCACTACTAGAGGAAATACAATCTCAAGAAAAAATGGTTCTGACCCGTTTAGATAAGTCCTTTTTTCATTTTGAAAATAATGTAGAAGTCTTACTCAAACACTTTAAAGTGCATTCTTTAGAAGTCTTTGATTGCGAGTCTTACACCTGTGGCCTACAAGCTGCTGGGGCAAATTTGCGTTATGTACAATACAATAAGAAAATGGAACTTCTTCATCTAATTCGTTTAGACACTAAACGCTTTAATGAACAAATGATATTAGATTCCGCTTCTATTCGGAATTTAGAAATTATCAAACCTTTACATGCCGATGATGAAACAGGCACACTCTTTCATCTCATGGACAAAACCGTCACTTCTATGGGTGGACGGCTTTTTAAATATTGGCTCACACACCCCTTAGTACAAATCGAAAAAATCAAAGAAAGACAACAGGCCATTGGAGAGCTAATTAAAAATCAAGAAATTTTGGCTGAGCTTCAGGGTGAACTGAAAGAAATCAATGACCTCGAAAGAATTGTCGCTAAAATAGGCTCTCGTCGAGCCAATGCCCGAGATTTATTAGGAATGGGACGTTCCTTAGATAAGGCCTCACGGATCAATTCTATTCTTAAAAAGTTAAGTGCTTCTCTTTTTTCTGAAGCAGAAAAATCCCTTGCCCCTCTGGGTAGCATGGGGGCGGATCTCATGGATCAATTTACGGAGAACCCTCCCCTTACTATACGAGAAGGGAAAATGCTTAACCCCAACAAGCACCCCCAGCTCAAAGAGATTTTAGACGATGCCATGAAGGGAAAAGATTGGATCAACAATCTTGAAAAAAATCTCAAAAAAGAAACAGATATTTCTTCTGCTAAAATTGGATTTAATAAAATTTTTGGCTATTACATTGAAATAACCAAACTGCACTCACATAAAGTCCCCGAGCACTTTATCCGCAAGCAAACCTTGGTTAATGCCGAGCGATACATCACCCCCGAAATGAAGGAATGGGAAGGCAAAATTTTAAACGCAGAGGGAAAAGCCCACTCTATGGAGTATGAGCTATTCACCAACCTACGTCATGATTTAGCCCAAAAGACACCCCTTCTTTTAGAGGTCAGTCGCCTACTCGCCACTGTGGATATTCTTTGTTCTCTCGCACAAGTAAGTATCGACCTTAACTTTACCCTCCCCCGTTTAAGTGAAGATGAAAAAATTCACATTCTCAACGGCCGTCACCCTGTGGTGGAATCCATTACAGAAGAAGGCCAGTACATTGCCAACGACGCTCACTTAGAAACAAAAAAACGGCAGATTCTTTTAATCACTGGCCCCAACATGGCAGGTAAATCAACTTACCTCCGACAAATTGGCCTGATTACTTTACTCGCACAAGTGGGAAGTTATGTCCCAGCAGAAGAAGCCCACATTGGTATTGTGGATCGAATCTTTACACGAGTGGGTGCCTCGGATCGCTTAGCGAGAGGTCAGAGTACCTTTATGGTAGAAATGATTGAAACCGCTACGATATTGAATAATGCTTCTCCTAAAAGTTTAATCTTATTAGATGAAATCGGCCGTGGTACCAGTACTTTTGATGGCTTGTCACTAGCTTGGGCAATTGTAGAAGACTTACATGAAAATTCAAAGATAGCAGCCCGTACTTTGTTTGCTACCCATTATCATGAATTGACCGAGTTACCTAAAAAATTAAAGCGAGTGGTTAATGTTCAGGTTGCGGTAAAAGAAGTTGATCATAAGGTTATCTTTTTGCGGAAAATTTTAGAGGGACATTGTGATTCAAGTTACGGAATTCAAGTGGCTGCTATGGCGGGCATCCCCCAGCCCATTATCGACCGAGCTTGGGAAGTACTCCGCACCTTAGAAAAAGAAAAAGCGACTCCTCAACATAAAATTGGTTATAAGCCACGCTCGACTCATAAAGACAACATCCCTAAAGAGCAACAAAACTTATTCTCCATGGCTCCCACTCCTCCTGCCAACCCCAATCACCAACTGCTCCATGACGCACTTTTAAGGCTCGACTTAAATAATTTGTCTCCCATGCAAGCTTTTGACCAGTTACATAAACTACAAATGGAATTTAAAATTTCTGAAAAATAGGTACAAAAAAAGCCTGTTTGATTAAACAAACAGGCCTTCTTCAAAAATTCAGAACTTTAATTTAATTCCAACCGTGTTGTTCTCTTACCTTAACCATCGCCCCAAGAATAGCATTCCAAGTTTCAGGTTTTTTCATGGTATCATTGGGGAACATACATCCATCCCAACACATATGTGAAATAGCCTTAGGTTGATTACCGTTTTCATCTTTCAACCAAAACCCTGCATGATAAGGAATATCTAATTTTCCTTTTGAATCATCGGCTAAGCAATGCTTACCTGTTTTGTCATGAGAGCCTGAACCAAATACAGTCGCATCATTTTGAGCAATGTGAAAGTCCATTAACCAAGGACGTAACTTATCTGTAAGTTCTTTATACCCTTTATCAAAGGCATCTTTTTCCCAATTAAAACCTTTAGGAACCAAGGCATCTTCTTCTGCATTAAATCCTAACATCAAAAGTAACGTGTGAGCCATATCCGCTTGAATACCTAAAGTTTGAGGACGCCCCACTCCTTCGAGGAGTTCAAGTAAAGGCTTCCAACCGTGCATTCCGCCCCAGCAAATTTCTGCTTCAGCTGCTAATTTTTCTCCAAAGCTCTCTGCAATATTACAGGCTTCTGTAAACGTCTCAATATTTTTCTTTTGATTTCCCACAGGATCCTTCGAAAATTCAGAAGGGCTATTTGCCGTATCAATACGAATCACTCCGTACGGTCTTCCACCAAAGTCTCTCAATCTTTTTCCAATACTACAAGATTTTGTAATCATTTCTAAAAACTTTTTACGTTCTTCTTCTGTCCCAAAAGCAGAACCTCCTCCTGTGGCTCCCCAAACAGGCGCAACCAATGAACCAATCGCCAAGTTATGAGACTGAAATTTTTCTACTAGTTTCTTCAAATCTTCATCAGAGGAATCAATATCTACATGAGGAGCACTAAGAAAAAGATCCATGCCATCAAATTTTTGTCCGTCCACTTCCGCAGCAACAGTCATCGCAATCATATCATCTTGTGAAATAATAGGTTCTGCCCCTGCTTCGTCTCCACCCTTGCCTACTAAGCCAGGCCAAGCTGCATTGTGTATTTTAGGAAATGCGTTTGCCATATTGAATCCTCTCTTCTAATTTGTGATTTATATACTCTGAAATAAGAGAAAAGTATAACAATTTACCATAAAAACTGAAAGGTTCTCACTAAAAAACCATCTAAATAAAAATAGCCCTTAAAAACCAAGGAAGGCTACCGCATGTAAATCACTTGCGAAACAGACCCTTTATCCTGATATATTCGAGCAATATAAACCCCTTCTTTAACGGAAACAGCTTTGTGATTAACCAAGTCCCTTTGTGAGTAAGAGGCGATTAAGCCACCATCTAATGAGAATAGTTTAACTCCACCTGCATTGGGATAAGATTCAAGATTAAATACAAAAGCCCCTCCGTTAGCCCCACGATAAAAAGCCAAGTTGTTCTTTTTTGTCACGGGGTTTAAATTTGTTTTAAGAGGTTTTAGGGCCGCATGGTCTAACAATAGTATCACACCATTCTCAAGACCAATTGCATAGAGTTGACCTTTTGCATCCATCGCAAAAGACGATAAACGAGAAGATGGCATTTTCGCTATTTCCACTTTTGTTTTGCTATTAGCAGGAAGTGCCCAGATTCGTTTAGAATTATAATCGCCAAAAATGTAAGCCCCATACAATGGAGACGAGGGGTCTCCTCTATAAACAAATCCACCTGTAATACAAGTTCCGTCATTTCTGTTATAATCAATAATAGGGAGGGTCAAATTTGATTGGTCACATCCACTTTTAGGTTCAAAACAATTATTCCCTTCCATAATTCTCCAACCATGATTCTCTCCTGACTTAATAACCGTCACTTCTTCTCTGCTTCCTTGTCCTACATCGGCTACCCATAAATCATTTGTGAGAGGATCAAAACTCCACTTCCAAGGGTTTCTTAACCCAATCACCCAAATTTCATCTAAAGTGGTCGCATCATTGACAAAAGGGTTAGAAGGAGGGATTGCATATTTTTTTCCATTTTCCTCTTTGTTTACATCAATTCTTAACATTTTGCCTAACATCTTTTTTTTGTTTTGAGCGTTATTATCACGATCACCACTCCCACCGCCATCACCCATGCCTATGTATAGAAAACCATCTGCACCAAAGTTAATCGTCCCTCCATTGTGATTCCCTGCTGGTTGAGAAATGGTAAGGATATCTTTTTTTGTCCCTGCATCTTGACGAAAAGCTGCATTTGCTGTCCTCTCTTGAATAACAGTTCTTCGCTTTCCGTCTCTGGGGTTGTAACAAATATAATACTTACGGTTATTCATAAAATCAGGGTGAAAGGCTAAACCCAACAAGCCCTCTTCGCTACCCGATCGTACATCAACTTGATAAAATTCCGATTTCACATATCCAGCGCCTTTGTCTTCTAATAAAGTAACCCTCCCTTGGGCCTCTTCCAAAACAAGAAAAACTCCTGATTGCCCTGGTACTTCTCCCATCCAAACGGGGCGATTTAGCTTTACCGATCCACCAGTATTAAAAGCAGGTGTTAAATTAATATTCGTCACCCCTTCACTCTAGCCATTCACATTTTACTTCTTTCCGCAATAATTTATGTGAGAGGCAATCTTACCTTATCAAACCAAAAAGCCCCTATAGAAGCAATCAATTCCATAAACTCATCCATGTCCAGAGGCTTCGTAAAAAAACAATTGGCATAGGCATCATAACAATCCAAAATATCCTTCTCTCTGGCCGAAGTACTTAAAACAATAATTGGAATTCTTTTAATCCCCTCTATTTTTTTTACTTCTTCCAACACTTCTAAACCCGATTTTTTAGGCAAGTTCAAATCCAGCAAAACTAAATGGGGAGTTACCGCATTGCCATATTCATTTTTTTTCTGCAAGTAATCTAACGCTTTTTCACCATTTTCAAGGGCAATCAAGTTCGACTCAAAAGGGGCTTCTTTAAATGCTTCTTGAGTTAAACGCACATCACCCCTATTATCTTCTACCAATAAAACATTTATCATTCCATTCATTTATTCGGTTCTCTTTCACTTTCTTTTAAAGACGCCCTATCCGAAACAACAAAGGGAAGTGTAAAACAAAAAACCGATCCGCTTCCCTCTTCTGATTCCACCCAAATGCGCCCTTCGTGTTGTTCCACTATTTTTTTGCATACAGCAAGACCTATCCCCGTACCCGGATAATCTTGTTGTGTATGAAGCCTTTGAAAAATCACAAAGATTCTTTCACGATACTTCTCCCCTATCCCTATTCCATTATCTTGTATAGAAAACTGCCAGTAGCCTTCCTTCTTCTCAACTCCAACATGTATTTTAGGTTGTTCTTTACCCCTATACTTAATTGCATTCCCAATTAAGTTTTGAAACAACTGTTCTAACTGTAATGGATCGGCCACAACCTCGGGTAAATCATCTTGTGTGATTTTAACTTTCTGTTCTTCCATTAAGGGTTGCAATACTTTAAGAACATTCTTTACTGTTTTATCGCAAGAGACACTCTTCTTTTCTCTTGGGTTTTTTCTCACACGAGAATAAGTCAATAAATCGTTAATTAGCAGTTTCATTCTTGCTGCCCCATCTACAGCAAAATAAATAAATTCATCGGCACTCTCGTCTAGTCTTCCTTTGTACCGCTTTTGAAGCAACTGCAAATAACTCGTGACCATTCTCAAAGGTTCCTGTAAATCATGAGAAGCGACATACGCAAAATGTTCTAAATCACTATTTGAGCGTTTTAGCTCTTCCTCTACTTTTTTAAGATCCGTAATGTCTCCGGCTACACACACTAGGCCTCTTTCATTCGTCTTATTTTTAAGAACAGAGCAAGTCATCAATACAGGAATTTCTCGTTTATTTTTTGTGATAAATTTTTGGTTTATTTTAAAAACTTCTTTTTGATGGTATACATCAACCTCTCTACACCAAGATTCAAACCCCCCACCTGAAAAAACTTGATCTACATGTTGTCCCATTAACTCCGATTGATAATAGCCTAGCATTTCACATGCAGCACGATTCACTCTTTTAATTTTAAACTCTGAATCCACAACAATTAAGGTATCTCCTATAGAGCGAATAATATTATCCACAAAAGCTT
The DNA here is from genome assembly GCA_964557725.1 of uncultured Bifidobacteriales bacterium. GTDB lineage: Bacteria > Fibrobacterota > Fibrobacteria > UBA11236 > JADFYW01 > CAZLBO01. Next base: position 14,299 of record CAZLBO010000004.1, read on the forward strand.
TAGACACTGTTGTCTCTCGTAATCCCTTTTTCATCAGTTGAAAGGATCGAGACAACTCTCCTACTTCATCTCGACTAGAAACCGAAATAACTTTTTTATCATCAAAATTTCCCTTTGCCACTTGTGCCGTCATTAAGGATAATTTTTTAATGGGCCCAATAATTCGACGAGACAACAACAGTAAAAATCCAAACAACACAAGCGAAGCAATGAGGCCTATCAAGGTAGAAGCCATCAGCTGTTTCGAAATTTTTAACCGAGAACTCCTGAGAGAATGGGAAACTGCATTTCGAGAGTTTTTAAGTAAAACAAACAGCTCCCCTTCCACCTTTTCCCTTAATAAATTAACCGTTTGCGATTTTTGAACAACACTCTGATTACCAATATCAGCCAACTCCATCTTCATGGTTAAAATGGAATGTGCAAAAGTATACGCCTCACTAAAGTAAAGCGAAAAGTCAGATTCCACTTGGTTTAAGTTCTCTAAATAGGAGGTAGGAACCTCATTGTATAACGTTTTTAAATCATCCTCAAAATTCTTTTTTCCGATGTAGGCTCTTTCTAATAAAACCTTTTCCCCTGTTGTCACCGCATCTTCTATGTTTCGGACGACCTCTTCGAATTGAGACTTTAATTGATAAGTATGAGCATAAAGGGGGAAGCGTCTATTTTCAACATCCAAAATAGATTTATTTACCTTTTTTGAAGTATTAAAGTGCAACAAATTGATACTCGCAAGTGCCACCACAAACCCTGAAAAGAGAAGGAAAAACTTAAAACCTAAAGAAGCCTTCATTGAGGTACCTCTACTCTTTTGACGCCCTCTGTTTGGCTTCCTGCAGAAATAACTCCTATTGCCCCTGGTGTTCTTTTTACATATTGAAGCAAACTCTTAGTTGTCCTAAATGTTTTAGGAACCGTCCCCCCTCCCGAAAAAAGCTTTCTTTTCCAATAAGCACGGTATTGATAAACAGACTTCCCCAAACTACTTTTTATAAAACCTTGCATTGCCCTCTCTTTTTCTCTCAACATACATGGCTGTACCCGAGAGCCATCCTCCCACAAAGTCATTTTCCCTAGATAAATGGATCTTACATCTTGAAAGCTTATATGCTCTCTTTCTGAATCACTATTGAGGATTAATGCATAGCTCTTCGATTCGCCCGCTCTTGTTACTGAAAGCATCAAACAAAAGAACCCGAGAAGAAAAAGGAGGGAGCCACTTTTAAAAGCAAACAAATCACAGAACTTTTTCTGATTATTATTCATTTTAAAAACCCAGGACAAGAGAGGCCTTTATTTCCATATAGTTCTGATGGGGGAGTAAACTATTTCCGTCACCAAACCGAAAATAATCTAATTCGCACTTTATCATGTACCAATTTGAAATTTCATAGAGAACACCCCCTATCAATAAAGTCACATAATCTTTTTTCTCTTTGAATGAAGATTTATAAAACTCTCCACGGGCAAAATAGGTAAACCCTGACAAGGTGCTATAGGCTGGTTGAATAAATACCCCTATTTGTTGTCGCCGTTCTTTATCTCTCTGCCACTCATTGCCTATCACCACTTCTGTCATTAACTGAAAGCCTTCCCACATCCATTGTAATTCATACCCATCGGTAAACAAAAGTTCTGTTATGGTATCGGAGGGCATATCAATATAAAATGACTTTCCGATTTGAACACCTTCTGAGACTTCAAACCTAATTCTCGCTGTAATGGCCTTTCCTCCATTTCCATCTTTTTCAAAAGGGTTTACACTGGAGTCTTGTAGCCCATTACTTACAAACAAGTTATACTCAATCCCCTTTGATCTATCATAAACTGTTTCCCCAAATAATTCTATACCCATACCAGATTTAGGAAAGAAGACAAAAGCATTGGGTTCCCATTTTATAGGGCTTATGGTCGCTCTTGGTATTTTAACAGAAAAATAGGCGGGCTTCGCCCTATGAATTTCATTATAAATTCCAAAGGGAGTCAATATCTTTCCCACTCTTATTTTAAGCATGTCCGTTATCGTGTGTTCAATAAAGGTATACTCTAGGCTAGAGCCCCCTCTACTCTCTTTTGAATCAAACCCATGTTCCCAAGAGAAGTCTCCTGTGACTCTCATCTTCTCCCCAATTTGAAAGTTGAGAAGAATATCTAAATCCCCATCAAAAGAACCATTAGGGTCTCCCAACCCCGATGTTCCTATCTGTTTTTCTATTTCAACATTTGAGAACCCATTAACCGTTATTCGTTCTGAGTCTATCCCCCAAATAAAGGATAACAGTCCACAGAAAAAAAGAATCCCTCGCATGTACATATTCATCTTCATGGTTTTAACCAATTTATTGGTACACAACCTTTATGCTACTTAAATAAGAGGATAGCCCGTTTATTTCATCTTGCAACTCTCGTTTGTTTTTGTTTTTAGCGGCCTCTTCTATTCTAAACCCTATCTTCGAAATCTTTACAAAACCATAAGAGCTCCCCGTACCTGCCATATTATGCCCTAATCTTTGCACTTTTACCCATTCTTCTTGTTCTAACAGTGAGCCCATCACATCAATGTCCTTTTTCTTCTTATGTAAATATTGAGGGACAATTTCCTTTAGGCCCTCTTCAATAAACACACTTTCCTTCTTCACCTTATCCTCATTTTTACAGCTCTTTTCTTTTCTGAAATTTGCTATACATTTTAAAAGTTCAACTTGTGAAGTCGGTTTATGTAAAATGGATGAAAAAGAAACATCCTTACACCTCTCTTTGATTACATCCTCAGCATTTGCCGTAAAAGCAACTATCGGTATTTGATAACCCAAAGAACCAGGCCCCATTTCTCTCATCTTTTCTAAACAGGCACACCCATCCATTTCTCCCATGTTCATATCCATCAAAATGAGATCAAACTTTTTTCGATTCAATACTTCTAGGGCTTTTTCCCCTGAGTCAGCCTCACACACCGTTATGTTTTCATTTTTTAAAAAAGCCTTTACTAACATACGCGAGTCGCTTGAATCATCTACAATCAACAACTCCAAATCCTCTTTTGTTCCATTTAAAAGTTCAGGTTCTTCTCGCCCTTCTTCCTTTTCATTTTTATTTTTTTCTGTAAAACAGGTTATTGTAAAACAAAAAGAGCTCCCTTTGCCTTCCACACTCTCTACCCAAATTTCTCCGCCCATTAGGGCTGTTAGCTTTTTACAAATTGCCAACCCTAAGCCCGATCCACCATAATTGCGACTAATAGAATTTTTAGACTGTGTAAAGGATTCAAAAATAAGTTCTGTTTTATCTGCGGGGATTCCCAGCCCTGTATCCTTAACCACAAACAAGTACTTTCCTTTTTCTTCTCTTACAGATAAAGTAATGCTTCCTTTTTCTGTAAACTTAATCGCATTGCCAATAAGGTTAAATAAGACTTGGCGTAGTCGAAGTGGGTCTCCTACTACTTGACGAGGAATATTTTTACTCACAGAAAAAACGAGTTGAATTCCTTTTTTTTCGGCAGAGATAGAGTAAAAGTTTTTTAAATCATCTATTAAACTCACCAATTCAAACTTTACTTTTTCTGCTTCCATTTTATCGGCTTCTAATCGTGAAAGATCTAGAATGTCATTTATAATAGAAAGCAATACATCGCTCGATGTTTTAAACATGTTAATATACTGCTCTTGCTCACTTGTGAGAGAGGTTCGACTCAAAGCCTCTGCGGCTCCCAAAATAATATTTAGGGGAGAGCGGATTTCATGGCTCATGTGTGCTAAAAATTCGGACTTAGCCTTTGTTGCTCCCTCTGCTTTTTCTTTAGCCAGCTGTAGCTTTTCTTCAATTGTTTTTCGTTCGACCGCATAACACATTGACTTCCAAAAAAGGCCTCCGTCCGCCTCCCCTTTAATCAAATAGTCTTGTGCACCTTTTCTCAACGCTTCTGTTGCCACCTCTTGGTCATTTAAACCCGTTAGTACCACCACAGGAGTTTTAGAGCTCCATTCATTTACAGATTTAATGTTTTCAATGCCTTTTCCATCAGGCAAACTCAAATCGAGCAGTATCACATCATAAATATTTTCTTTTAATTCTTTTTTAGCATCAGCCAACAAAAGCACATGTTTCAAATCGTAGTGCGCTTTTAAATCATTGAGTGCTTCTCGAAAAAGAACCGCATCCCCAAGGTTGTCTTCTATCAGAAGAATATTTAAGTAGCGGTCTGACATCTATTATTATTCCAATTTTATCGAAGCAACCCTATTTCTAAGGTTGCCCCTTTATTCAGAACAATTATATCATGGGTTACCCCCCATAAACTTTTATTTTTTCTTTGAAGAAAGACCGTTCTTCCAAAGGTATTCTTCTTTCCCCATTTTTAAGGCTACCATACGAGCAACTACAAAAAAGTAATCACTTAAACGATTGACGTATTTTAGGGCATTTTCATCTACCGTCATTTTTTCACGCAAAGCGACAATAATCCTTTCTGCCCGTCGACAGACGACTCGACAAAGATGAAGGGTTCCATTCTCTTGAGAGCCACCGGCTAACACAAAAGAGGGCAAGGCAGGTAAATCTTTTTGAAACTTATCCATGGTCAACTCTAATCGCTCAATAGAAGAGGGATCAAAGGGAACCCTCGCTTTTTTGCTTCCCGCGCCTGTTGCCAACAAACTCCCCACATCAAAAAGTTCATTTTGGATACTTTCAAGTTCCGCAATTAATTCTTCTTTAAACTTTTCTTCAAGTTCCCCCATAACAATAAGAGTTCTCGCCATGCCGACCCATGTGTTCAGTTCATCAATCGTTCCATAAGCTTCCACTCTTAAATCGCTCTTTAAAACTTTACTCCCTCCAATTAAACGTGTTTCTCCTCCATCTCCTGACCTCGTATAAACCTTTGAAATATGAATACCCACTTTTCCTCCTTTAACACTCTCTTTTTGTAGTGTAAATTTTTTATTTTTTTAGTTTAAAAAAAAATTCTATACAGTGCTTTTAAAAATAAACTAAAAAAAGCCCCTAAACCATAAGAATTATTCATTTTTTTACTTGACAATTAATTTTCCATCTATTAGATTCATCTTGCTTCGATTGGTGTCCGTTGCGCGAGTATTGCGGCCCGATCATTATACGGGTCTTGGTATTTCCAAGACCCGTCCTCGTATTCAGACTAAACGTTAAATAGAAAATGCATGATGTCCCCATCTTGGACAACATATTCTTTTCCTTCTGTTCTCACCAACCCTTTTTCCTTGGCCAAATTCCAAGAACCATGGGCTTCAAAATCCGAATAAGACAAAGTCTCCGCTCGAATAAAACCTTTTTCAAAATCCGAATGAATCACACCAGCAGCTTGAGGCGCCTTAGCACCAATGGCCACAGTCCAGGCTCGTACTTCCTTTTCTCCTGCGGTAAAATAGGTTTGGAGTCCTAGTATTTCATAACCTTTACGAATGACTTGAATTAACCCCGATTCCTTTAAACCCATCTCTTCTAAAAAGGCCTGTTTTTCATCTTCCTCTAACTCTGCAATTTCTGACTCAATCTTTCCGCTAAACACCAAAACCTCTTGATGGTACTTTTCAGCAAACTTTTTAAGCTCCTTCACATAATCATTTTCAATGTTAACCTCATCTTCACTGACATTTGCGCAGTAAAACATGGGCTTAACCGTTAATAATTGCAACTCTTGTACAATTTCCAGTTCTTCTTCCTCCCACTCCACTGCAAAAGCAGGTGTTTCCTCTCCCAAACTTTTCGCTAACTTCTCAAAAACCGCCAACCTTATTTTTGCGTCCTTGTTCCCTGAGTTTGCAAGCTTCTTTTCTTTAGTCAACTTACTTTCCACTGAATCCAAATCTCTAATAATAAGTTCTGCAATAATCAATTCCGCATCCCTTACAGGGCTTACATTTCCCTCTACATGAGAGACATCATCATTATCAAAACAACGAACCACATGCATAATCGCATCTGTTTCTCGAATATGAGATAAAAATTGATTTCCTAACCCTTCTCCTTTCGAAGCGCCTTTAACTAGCCCTGCAATATCAACAAACTGCATTACAGTGGGGATTTCTTTTTGAGGACTATACGAATCAACCAACTGAGCCATTCTGCTATCTGGCACATTGACCATCCCCACATTGGGGTCCTTTGTGCAAAAAGGAAAGTTAGCTGCCTCGGCTCCTGCCGAAGTTAGTGCATTAAAAATGGTTGATTTTCCCACGTTGGGCAAGCCAACTATACCGCATTTGAATCCCATAATATCCTCGTTTTTTTTCAGGTGCTAATCTAAAAACTATCATCTGAATAGATGAAAAATACCTATCTTTTTTTGTTTATCTCTTAAAGCATGACTATGAACAGCAACATTAAAAGCATTTTACTCACACCCACTCCTTTTTTCATTCTCCTTTTCTTATTAAAAGCGGCTACTTTGCAGGCTGCCCCTAAAATTAAACGGTACACAGCTGTCTTTTCTGATTCTCAAGCATACTGGCAGACAAAAAGCTCAGAAAGCACGCCCTCTGTCCCTCCGCTCTCCATTGGCATTTTACCAATTAACACCTCAAACACCATCGAAGAGCGCCCCTGTGACTCCTGCCACCGCCTCACCCCTAACGGATTGCAGTTTTTTTTAGAAAACTATTTACTCGAACAAGTTAGCCAACAGACAAGCCCTATCCCTGTCCGCCTCATTACCCCCCATTCAGAATTAGTCACAGGCACAAAAACCCCTTTACTCCCTTTAGTCGATAGCTTGACCTTTCCCCTTAATCAATGGTTTGACGGCTATGAGCAAACATTAATTTATCGCCCCAGAGATCGGTACACCTCAACCAAAACCAAAAAAATGTTGAGTAAAATTGGGGGAACCCTCGGTTACAGTCATTTAATCATCCCCACACAATTTCAAATGAAGGTAAAACCTCGGTTCTTTTCAAAATTTGTAGGCCGCCTCGATTATCATTTTGTTATAATCTTTTGGAACGTTAAACTGTCCACTCCCGAATGGGTCATTTATTATCATGAAATTAATCCAAAAACCAATCTAAACCATTCCCTCAAAAAATCATTAGATAAAAATTTATTCACATGGATAAAAAACCTACCTTATAAAGTCAAACACCTAAGGGAACAGGAGCCTCGATAACATGACCTACCGCATTTCTTTTTTTATTTTAATGACACATTGTTTCTTGTTTATCCGCTGTAATAAGGAAAAAGTAGAGCCTCCCTTTTTACGCAAACCACCCAAAATGCCTTACACTTATGCCATTATCCCTTCTGCATTTGATGACACTTACTGGAGCACCTTTTTAACAGGGGCCGAATCGGCTTCCCAAGCTTCAAAAAAGCCCTCTTTACTATGGACGCCCTCTCGCCTAACCCATAAAGTAAATTTACAAGTCAAAGCCATTCAGCAAAGCATTGAAATGGGCGCGAACAGCCTTATCTTGTTACCTGTCGACGCCTTGGCTTTGCAAAAATCTTTATTTAAAGCCGCTGAAGCTAAAATGTCCATCGTCTTTATTCAAAAAAGAGTCGAGGGAATTTTTGGAGCTCACCTGGTAATTAGCCCTCCTGAAAAAGAAGGCATCTTAGCAGCTCGTCGTTTGGGCAAGCAAATGAACCATTCTGGTTTTTTACTCATGATTCCTTTGGACAAAAACAACAGCACATCCGTAGCAAAAGAAAAAGCCTTTATCAAAGAAATACAATCTCAATTCCCTAAAATTGAAATCTTATCCTATGACCAATTTTCAGGATACACAAATGAAAGCACCTTTGCAACGAGTGAGAGAACCTTAATTTTATACCCCCAAGTCACAGGTATCTTTTGCTCTCATCCCACCTCTACCTTAGCCATGATAGAGGCCTTAC
>CAZLBO010000005.1:0-22045 GCA_964557725.1 uncultured Bifidobacteriales bacterium
AATTAGCCCAGTCTACTATTTTAAAGAGGAATAAAAGAGAACCTTTTTCTCTCCAGCTTTAACCTTAATATTTGAAAATTTTTGGGTACCAATAACACTTCCCCTTTTATCATGAACATTGAGCTCAAAAGAGTGGCTCCCTGCCTCTACAGGAATCCGAGCAATTTGTATGGTTTTGGGAATGAGAAAACAACTTCTAGTATCCGCTTTTTCTAATTGGTCAAAAAGAACATCCGTCCCCAAGGATAAAAGAAGATTGGCCAAAGGGTCACTTCCTGCTAATTCATTCTTAACTTTTTGTGAGCTTATGGTACGTAACACGACACGGATCACCGTTCTAAAAAGGGTAGAAGTTTTAGAATCTTCTAAACTTTTTTCAAGCATTTTTTCAAGATCATTAATGACCTCTGTTTTAATAGGAGTGGGGTAATCGGGGTGATCAATCGTAAAGTACTTGGTTTGGGAGGGTATTTTTTTGAGAGCTGGCATAGAGAATTTTACATGAAAAGTAGTCCCTATTTTTGTTTTTTTGCCTTTTCTTGCTTTTTCATATTCCTTGGGAGGAAGGAGCGGAGCGGGTGCATGAACTAAGAGAGTATCACCAGAGGGAGAGACATGGTAGACAATTAGGCTGATACCTCTAATATAAGTCCCCCACCAGACTGATTCTTCTAAAATTGGGCCTCGCCCCGCATAACCGATGAGAATAATTTCACTACTCTTAGAAGGCAAAGAATTGGTGCCAGAGGTTAATCCGAGTTCTTGAATGTCCTGTTCTCTGTCGTTTGCTTTAAACTTTTGATAGGCCTCGTGATTAATGCGAGGGGGTAAGGGGATTTTATTTTCTTTAAAAGCCTTAATGGATTTATAAAGTGAGATTAAGGAGTTGTCTTCTTCTCCTGCCATTTCGTATGAAAGAGAAGTAATGTAATGCATCATTCCATCATTAGAATAAACACCTTTTCCTTTTCTTCCCCATTCATCAAAAAGGAGTTGGGTTTGCTTGGCTTCTACTAATGCTCCATCGGCATTGCCTTTGGCAAGGTAATTAAAAGCAAGGAACTGATGTAAGAGAGTGACTTCGTAGGGGCGAGAGCGGTATGGACGTACATTATCATTAAGGAGTACAGAGAGTGCTTCGTTGGTGACGGAGTGAGCATATAAATCATCAAAAATTTTAACAGAACGATTTAAGAAAATATTACTGGAATCATAGTTCTTGTCGTAGTGATAAAGTACTCCCAGATCCATGTTATAGAGTAATTGATTTTTTGAACCGTATAACTTGTTCTTTTTTTCTTTTACTTTTTGAATGGTGGCTTTATAGTTTTGCGTAGAAGCTAACTTTCCTATTTCATCATAACGTACATAACTTTTATTAGCACAGGAGATAAGATTGAGAGCGATGAAACAGGTGATGCAGAGAACGATTTTTTTCATTTATGTTTCCCAAAAAAAGAAGAGACTGAAAGGAAACAGGTCTTTCAGTCTCTTATAAAATATTTTAGTCTTAGAATTTTGTTTTATTTCGAGTGACATATTTCTTGATTTTTTTGTCACCAATCCAAACTTTCTTATTGGTTTCAAGTTCAATTAACTGCATATCAATTTGATAAAAGTTAACGGCTTTGCTTCCTTCTTGATCTACAATTTGATTGATGGTGCCAATTAACATTAAATCAGCTCCTTGTTCTTCACCTGCAGATTTTGCTGTTTCTGCTGAGGAATTGGAAGTTTGATCGGCTACTTCTTCTCTCAATTGTTTGCGTTCTTCCTTACTCGCGACAAATTCAATTCTACCTGAATTGATTAAGGCTTTTTCAATGTCTTTTACAAAGGTTTCTACACTAATGTGCTCATGACTTTTGTTTCTGATTTTACCTACAATAACAGTAGGAGTTGTTTTGGCTGATTGGTATTTATACAGCCAACCCTTTGACATACAATCCGCAATCATTTCATCGGCTACTAATCGTGAATCAGTGTCATTCCATTTTCCTGAAATATCAATTACAGAATCAGCTCGTACTCTAGAGACTTGCTTTCCGCAGCCAATAAAAAGGCTCAAACTTGCCGTAATTAAAATGGCTTTCCAATATATAGTTTTCATATCATCCTCTTTTTTTAAATCAAAATTTAAACTTTTAAGTTCTTTTGTGTTAACGTTAATAAATATTCTCTTGATTATCTTTAACTATTGTTTATCTGGGCAAATACCGCCCTGTTGTTGCTTGAGCCAAACTCTAGCTCTCTCTTTTGCATCCTTAATGGCTAATTCAGGGGTAGAAAAGTAATACTGTCTTTTTGAGCGGCCCGCAAATAAATCGCCATGGGATTGATCGGAAGTAAATAGCTTCACACGTTTGAGATTGCGTTCATACTCTTTGAGTACAGGTTTTTGACCTGAAACTGAATTAGTGGTGATAATCACTAGTTCCTTTTGATAAAGCATATAGCTAATTTCTAAATGGGCTAGGTAGACTTTGGTGTGAGCATTTTTATTTTTGTCTCCATTAATTCCTTTTAAAAACTTAGAAGTTGATCGAGTGGTGGCTTCTAATGAATTAACACTAGGAAGTGATTTAATGCATTCATCTAAAATCTCTTTTGAAACGTTTGATTTGCCGTCTGCAGAGGTTTTGGCGATGATGTGTGTGATTTTTTTGTCTTCTCCTGCCCAGTTGATACTCAGGAGGAGTAGAAGTAGGCTAGTGAATAAACTGATTTTTGATTTGATTTGATTTTTCATTTTAAACTCCTTGTTTGTTATCGATAGTCATAGGTTAATTTTTTTGTTTTCCACAATCGGTCAGAAAAAAGAAAGCCGATATCTATACCTGCTAAGTAATCTCTGTCTACATTAGCGACAAAATGGAAAGGAGCTCGGACTCGTAAAGTGACCATATCCGTTAGACGTACTAAGAACCCCAAGTGGATGGTGCCTGAAACACCAATATTCTCTCCAAAGGTGCCTTTTTTGTCAAAGTGATGGAAACCAACGCCCATGCCCAAAAAGGGTTGGAAGCGGCCTGTGGGGAGAATGAAATCCATACCGACATCGCCGCCATAATTATTACCAGGGCCAAAGTAATTAAGATCCATAAAAAAGTTTAACTGGTCGCTAAGAGCGATGTTGTTGGCAAAACTCAATTTTAAAAAGTTGTCCGATTTTTCTCTTAGCTCATCGTTCATGGCTGTAAATGCTCCCCCTGCAAAGCCTGCACTATAAGTGATGAGAGGGCTTTCTGTGGCGACTAGTCTTTTTCGCTCTTCAGAAAATAGAGGAGCTCCCCAGACTAATAGGATGAAAATTATTTTGTACTTGTTCATTTTTTCCTCATTTTCCTTTGTTTATTCATAATACTCTTAAGACGACTCTTATCTTAGAATCCGCTATCAATAATTTAACTTTTTAATTTTTTTCATAGGACTGGAAAATAAAAAGATCAAATTCAGGCCGATGGTGGGGCTAATCTCTTTATTTAAGTTCATGCGATAGGGCACTTGCACGCCCATTTGTAAGAATTCGGAGACATCCATTAAGAATCCCATTTTTAGTCCGATAAAAGGGCCTGTTGTGCGTTGGGAAGGGTTCTGAATGTTTAATCTTGAGGCTAGCCCCAATTCTGCACCCATTAATGAGCGAAAGCGAGAGGTTGTCATATAATAGTTAAAGCCTATCTCACTGCTTATTTCATTGGTGGGGTGTATCCATGAAAAATCGAGGGTTAAGTCATATCTCTTTTTCAAATAATAAGTGTTGGCAAACCCAAATTGATAATGATTGATGTTTAAGTCGCCGAGTGACTTTCTAATAGGGGTGAGGTTGCCCAAAAGAAAGCCTCCTGAATAAGAGACTAAAGGAGATGTTTCCACTTCCACGGCCTTTTTGACAACATAGGGGCTTGCTCCCTTAGAGGTATAATAGGTAAGCGGATTGATATAAAAAGAGTCTGGAGCAATATGGTAGGTGCTTTTTTCATCAATAGAAAAATGATGGAGTGCGGACTCTCTGCCTCGTCTATTAATAACGGTATATAAACCAGGGGATAAGGCGATGTATATCTCTTGCCCCTTTTTCTTATAGAAATCAGCAACGACCGAAGAATAATTATCATTTAAAACGAGATGCCTTCCCGAAAAGTCTTTATTAAATAAAACTCCTCCTTGGCCTTGGCTTAAATCCGTGAGAACAATCTCTCCTTGGCCGTATATTTTAAATTGGTAAGAAGGGTGCTGTACTCCTCCTCCTGTTAAGGCAGTCGTTTCCACTGTTTTTCCATAAGCGTATTGATAGGCCTCCTGAAGGGTAACTTTTCTGTCACCCGAGCGATCGGCACTTCCCCGTAATCCATTAAACCAGTGATGAGAAAAGATGGAGCCTTTTAATTCGTCGGATTCTTGTGCTTGTTCATTGGAGGCACTGGAGGCGATGATGATTTGCCCTTCTACTTGTTTTTGACTTTCTAAATAAAAAGGGTCGCTCATGGTGCCCCCTTTAAAACGGGTGAGAGCTCCACTTTGACAGGCATCATAAACCGCCACTTTTATTTGAGTCGGAAAGCTTCCAATTTCCTTGTGTAGCTCTTTAAGAGAAAAGGAAGTATTTCCTAAATCTAAGCGATCCCCATCGGCATGGCCTGAATAATAGAATAAGAATAAGTCATTTCCCCCTTCTCCTTTTCCCCCTTTTTCTTTAACTAACTGGGAGAGGTTTCGGAAGCCTTGGGTAATGGCAGCTTTGTCGGGGGAGAGAAGAGTTATAATATGAGCATTTTTAAATCCTGCCATATTTACGAGTAACTTTGAGAATTGTTGAGCGTCTTTTTCTGCAAAGCGGAGCGAGTCTACATTCTTTCCCCCTGAGTTTCGCCCGATTAACAAGGCGTAACGGTTTCCGTAGGAGAGAGTAACACCCCATAAAATTAAAAGATAAGGGAGGATTCGAAGGATCATTCTTTTTCTATCAATAAAGTTTTAATTTGAGTCTGTTTTAACTTTAGCTTTTCAAGTTGTTCTTTTACTTCTTGGGGAGAAGTACTCGTATTGATACTCAATAAATCTTTGACGTCGGTGTTTTTTAAAGGGGATTGACTATAGATCATAATAAACAATTCATAACCTTGGGTGTTATCTAATACTATACTTTTAGGGTATTGTACACGGGCACCTTGGCGGCTTTTTAAGCTGGTTTGATGAGGATTATAGTAAGAGAAAACTCCTTTACTGTCAAAGCTGAGGAGTGAAATATATTTGTATTTGTCAGCGGTGTAGAAAAATTGAAATTTATCTCCACTTCTATAACGTTGATGGATGTCACCTTGGGAGACAAGCCCAGCTCGGCGGTAGTCAAATTTCAATTCAACACTACCCTTTGTTCTAATACCTTTGCCTAATTTTGGTGGTGTTTCAATCGTGTTTTGAGTCTCTAGATTCCATTGAGGGAGGGTTAAAAAAACGATGAGGAGGGCAACGGCTCCTGTGGCAAAAGCGGGTTTCAAAGTGACTAAACTTTTTAATCGCAAAAGCATGGGTGAATGTTGTGTGCTTTTCAATTGGTCTTGACTAAAGGAAAGATCTTCTACGGGATGTGCTTTTAAAAAAGCTTCTCGTTCATGTTGTAATTTTTCAATGTAGGCTTGCCACTTCTCACTTTTGTTAATGGCTTCTATTACCTGTTCTTTTAAAACTCCTGTGAGTTCATCGGCAAAGTATCTTTCTACTTCTAATTGAGTGACTTCATTTGGATGCATGTGTTTGCTCCTCTTGATCTTGTTTCTTTTTCCATTCTTGTGATTTTCTTCTGAATTTGGTTAAGTGCTTTCTAATTGTTGATTCGCCCATCTTCATGAGTTCAGAAATCTCTTTTTGTGTGTAGCCATCAATGTATGTGTAAATAACGATTTCACGAGTGGTTTTGTTCCAAGGCCCAAATAACTTTTGTAAGGCCTCTTTGAGAATAAATTCTTTTTCGGGAGTATGAGTGGTGCTTTGTCCATGTTCGGCTTCGGAAAACCCAATGCCTCTTTTTTTTCTTAAAACAGAAATACAATGATGGGTGGTGGTTCGGTTGAGCCAGTAGTAGATGGATTCTCTTTTTTGTATAGAATCCATGGAATTCATGAGTTTCATAAATATCTCCTGAGTGGCATCCCAAGCTTCGTCTTCTGAACACAATATTTGCAAACATCTACGGTGTACCAAGGGTGCATATTTTCTATAGAGGTCATCTAGTCGCCACTCACTTTTTATTTTTTCCATTATTCTATCAATCCCACCTTAAGGACGCTGTGAAGGTTAAAATCTGCTCTCTTTTTTTTGAAAAACATGGGTTTTCTTTTCCTGTGGATATGGTTCCCTTCAAATTACACAATTTTGACAAATAATACAGAATTGTTACAGAAATCTTTGAGTCTGGAATATCCTATTATTTTGAAATTATCTATTTTAGAGTCACAATTAACCCTTTCATTTTTAATAGAAAAAGGTGAATCTATGAAAAAAAAATTTAGAATAAGACATTTTAATATCGCGACTCTTTTATGTGCAGGTTTAATTTCCGTGAGTTGCGGAAAGGACAGCCTCCAAGAGAAAATGGAGAAACTCGAAGGAAAGCTTAAGTCTCTTCAATCTCAAATTTCTCATATGAAAAAGCACCCACAATCGAGTGGCGTCGGGGGGAATTCGATTGCACAGGTTGTGGAAGAAGTGGTTCCTAAGGTAGTTTCGATTCATGCAGAAAAAATTATTGAGGTACAACCCCACCAATATTTTAATCCCTATGAGGACTTCTTTTTTGGCAACCCTCGTCAGCAGAAACCTAAATCTCAAAAGAGAAAGCAGCAAGGGCTAGGTTCTGGGGTTATTTTTTCAAAAGAGGGACATATTTTATCGAACCACCATGTGGCAGGGGATGCCGATAAATTGATGGTGACATTGTCCGATGGCAGAGAGTTTGAGGCCGAACTAGTGGGGTCTGATAAGTTGTCGGATGTGGCGGTAATTAAAATTAAAAAACCACCCAAGGATTTACCTGTAATCTCCTTAGGGAATTCCGATGAATTAAGAGTAGGAGAACGAGTGATTGCAGTGGGTAATCCTTTTGGTTATTCTAATACCGTGACTTCGGGAATCTTGAGTGCAAAGGGAAGACAAGTGGGAATTAATTCTTATGAAAATTATTTACAAACAGATGCTTCTAGTAATCCAGGAAATAGTGGAGGAGCGTTGGTAAACCTTAAAGGAGAGTTGATTGGGATTAATACCGCCATTGCTTCTCGATCAGGAGCGAGTAATGGAATTGGGTTTGCTATTCCTATTAACATGGCGCAATCTATGTTGAGTGAACTAATGGAAGGTGGGAGTGTGACTCGTGGTTATTTAGGGGTTTACTTACAAGACGTGGATAAAAATCTTTCGGAAGCTTTGGGAATAAAGAAGACACAAGGGGCGTTGATCACTAAAGTGATTGAAGATTCTCCTGCGGAAAAAGGGGGTATAGAAGAGCGTGATTTTATCATAGAGGTGGATGGAAAAAAGATAAAAAATGTAAACCATTTGAGAAACATAGTTGCACAATTAAAACCTAAAAAAACCTATAAGTTTAAAGTGATTCGTAATAACAAGAAAAAGACGCTTAAGGTGGCAGTTGGTGTGAGAGATGGAGAGGATCTTGCTCAAGGGAAGCATAAAAAGGTAGAGACGAACTTAGGTTTAGCTCTTGAAAATATTAATCAAAATCATATTTATCGTTTTAACTTGAATCGAAAATCGGGTGTAATTGTAATGGGGGTTGAAGGAGGCTCAAAAAGTGAAGATGCTGGACTTAGGCCGGGAGATATTATTTTGAGTGTGGATAAAGAAAAAATCAAATCGATACGAGATTTTAAAAATGCGATTAGAAAATCAAAGAAGAAAAGTGTACTAGTGCTAGTGGATAGACAGGGAAGTACTCAGTTTTTAGGGCTTAAAATTAAGTAGGCGAGTTTCATAAAAAAGAAAAGGAGAAGGGCGAGTGCCTTTCTCCTTTTTTTGTATAAACTAAAGATGCTTTATTCGATGAATTCACCGTCTTGATTCCAGGTTCCTTTAAAGGTGTTTCCTTTGGAGTCTTTGATATTTAAGGTAAGAGATGAAGGAGAAAATTCACCTGTTACTGTAAAGCTTTCTCCATTTCTAAAGTCTACCATCATATTGACTGTTCCTCCTTTAGGGTCTTGTCCGTGGGGGACAGGTGGGTTAGCGATAAAGTCAAATTGAGCTTTAGTGATAGGCCCTATTTTAGCTTCATGACTGGCATGAATTTCTTTTAAAAGGTTGTCGGTAGAATCTTCGAGCCCTGAACCCACATTTAAAAGGATGCGAACCTCAGAGTTGAGTAAGGTATCTTCATTAACAGGAAAGTCCGTTGAAAGGGTGATGTTGACGTCACTGTTGGGTTTGATGATGCCGCTTCCATCTGTATTTTCAATAGAAATTCGATTCACTCTCCCATTCTTCATGTTTTCAACAGCTGACATGGCTACAATACGTCCTTTAGGGTTTTCTGGAGCGAGTTCAATCTTGATTTCTAAACGACTGTTAGCCACAAAGGGTTTGAAGACCTTTCCCGATTCATATAATGATAAGTCTACTAATGAGGGAGAGGTTGTATTGGGGTCGACAATGTATCCGTCGCCATCGGCATCTTTGTACTCGGCAGATTCAATAAGAGACCCATTTCTTTTCTTTTCCCAGTTCATGGAGAGGATTTGATTGTCCTTTTCTGCGGCGGGGTTTTTGTCTTTATCTCCAAAATCCTTATCGGGGCCAGAAGTGACTTCAATGTGTGTGGACTCTTCAAATTCACTACCGAGAAATTGATAAGTAGATTTTATAATGACTTTGGCCTTGTTTGAATATTGAGCTTCACCATTAACAATGCCGTCTCCGTCTAAATCGGTGATTTCTAAGTTTTCATTTTTACCTGTTAGGGTATTTGTTGTAGAAGATTTTAAGTAAACAATGTTAGTGGGGCTTTGTGCGCAGGTGTTGGCATTGGATTGACATTTTATTCTAAGTTCAACAACAGACTCTTTGTTTACTTCTTTGTTGGTGATTGTTACGGTTATCTCCCCTTTTTGCTCCATATCTGATGAATCAACCACAACGGTTTCATTTACTCCTTCAGCGGCCATTTTTGCTAAGCTACGACGAGGTACTGCCGTTTTCATTAGACCAGAAGAGCTGGAGAGAGTGGGAGCCCCTGAAGCGTTGAGGGTTTGAGTCAGTCCATTAACGTTTTTAATATTTGAAAAGGCAATATTGCCAATTTCTTCAACAGAGGAGCTTTCTTTTTGGTCCTTATTATTAGAGTTGATATCCACACAGGCTGAAATTAATAGTAGGGTGCCTAGGGTTAAAGCTCCTTTGGTTAGTCTTTGACTGAGATTCATTTTGTCCTCCGTTGCTGGTTTTGTGTTTTTCATAATTACAATGTACGATGGAAAAGGTGGTTTTAAAAGTTATTTTTCTTTAATGATTACACCTAAGACGGCTATAAGTAGGTTTTTTAGTCTTAAAAGTGATATTAAAGTTTTATA
This sequence comes from uncultured Bifidobacteriales bacterium, assembly GCA_964557725.1. GTDB lineage: Bacteria > Fibrobacterota > Fibrobacteria > UBA11236 > JADFYW01 > CAZLBO01. The sequence continues at coordinate 9,582 of CAZLBO010000005.1, forward strand.
ATTGCTTTCTCATCCCTTAAATTGTTATTTTTATAGATAATAATGATTACATATCGGCTTAAGAAGTAAAAAGAGAGAAGGGTTAAGTATTTGGTGATAAGTGGCAGGTATAACAATTATTGACAGTAAAAGGAGTTAATGTAATTTTTTCAAAATATAGTGCTTTTGTTTGTTAAAGCTAAAAAGGGAACCCTAATGGAAAAAAACAGAATAAGCCTCTTACCTATCTTAGTTTTTAGCTTGGGGCTCCTATTTTTATGGAATTGTAGCAAGGTTGTTTCAAAAGAAGAGTTTTCAGGCTTTGAGATTACTATCCCCTTTGACACCATTGATGTTTCCCAATACGACAGTGTGAAGGTTATTGTTAAGTCCACTGGAAAAGGTGAAAAGATTCTTGGGGAACATAGTATTGATCTGCCAAAACCATTCAAAAAAAAGGACACTACTATAACACTAGAAGAAGAACCTGATATTGAATTAACAGTTGTTTTTCTCACTTTTTATAAAGACGGCAAGGCTTCAGCAGAATACAAAGTCACTTTTCCTGAAAAAGGAGAGTATGTAATTACTCGATTAGGCATTTGGGTTTTGAATGATCTGCTAGATGTTTCTTTATCCGTAGGGGACACCCTTGTTTTAACTTATAAAGTAGGTGGAGACGTAAAGGAGTATAAATGGTATAAGGATGATCAACTTCTTAAAGGGGAAAGCTCCAGTAAGTTGAATAAAGTAATCTCTTCACTTTCTGATAAGGGTACATACCGTGTAGAGGCCATAAGCGAAAATGGCAAAAGTCTTTTTAGTGAAAGTAAAGTGGAAGTGAGTGAAGCCTCTATAGGCGGAGTAGATAGCTATCGATTAAGTGCGATTAATACGGCTATAGAAAAGGAAGGGAGCCCTTTGGATCTTTCTGTATTGCCAGATACAGGTTATCAAATTGACTCTGTTAAGGTAAACGGAGAATTGGATAGTGCAGGGGAAAAGAGTGGAAAAGTTGTGATTGATTCGGTCACAAAGGAAACTAAAGTAAAAGCGTGCTTTTCTCCATTGGTTTACACGATTTCCACGGAGATCAATAGTGGGGGGGGGTTAACCCTGATACTATCCGTATAGAGTATGGACGAGATACGGTAATTAGTTTTTTAGCTGATTCGGGGTTCTCGGTTGATTCTGTCTATGTTAATGAAAAGTATACCCCTTCGATAAAACATGATAGTAGCTACAAATTTGAGAATGTTACAGGAGATAGTGTCCTTCGAGTACTTTTTGTTGATAGCAGATACGCCGATTCTTTAGTCCTAGTAAAAATAAAAAAGAGCAATACTCAAAGTGCCATTTTTTCTACTTGGGTAAAAGGTAAGGCGTTGGAGGATTGGAGTGGGGTGACTATATCTAATGGAAGAGTGATTAGGCTAAAACTCCGTGATAGCTTATTAGCTGTTTTACCTCTTGAAATAGGTGACTTATCTCAGCTGGAAAACTTAAGGCTTTTTGAGAACAACATCATCGACTTACCTGAAACTGTCTTTCGATTAACAAAAATCAAAAAAAGAGGATTAGGAATAAACAATAACAAGTTGTGTACAATACCCTCAAATATGGAGGCTTGAATTAATGTTCGAGTACCAAATAGTAGTAGTGGCTGGAAGGCAACACAAATTTGCTTGTAAAGGCTAAAAAAAGTTTCTAAAAAATAAATAATGGATTAACCCTTGACCTTGTACTATAGTACAGGGTGTATATTAATAGTATATTTCATTAAGGAGAGAGTCATGAAAGACAAGTTGGCGACAGGATCAGGGCTTATTGTGGCGGTATTGGCGTCAAGCTGTTGTATTATTCCGTTTATTGCTGGGCTTATTGGGGTGAGTGTGGGTTCCTTAGGCATCTTTGTCGTTTTTGAAAAATTTAGAATACCCCTTATACTTGTGGCTATTGGGTTCTTAGCTTATGCTTTTTATAAAGTTTATCGGATAGACACTCAATGTGGTCCTGATGGCAGTTGCAGTGTGAACCCTAGGGTACAGCGGATAAATAAGATAATGCTTTGGGGTTTTACAATAGTGGCAATTGTGGCCATGTTGTTTCCTAAGCTTATGATGTGGTTTGGTTAAGAAGGATTAAAATGAAATTATTTGGAAATAAAAAATCGACTCATCTTTTAGAAATTGATATATCTGGAATGACGTGTTCAGGTTGTAGTGCGCATGTTGTAAAAGGACTCCAAAAGGCTAAGGGAATTGAAAGTGTTGAAATTAAAAATTGGTCTGATTCAAAAGTAACTGTATATGGAAGTGAAGAAATAGACCCCATAGAATTGATTTCTATGATAGAGAAAATGGGATACAAAGGAAGAACTCATCAAAAGCAAAAGGTTTATCGAGAAGCATCTTTTCGCCATAAGGAATCCCCTGCCGATTATGATGTAGTGATTATAGGATCGGGTGGAGCCGGAATGGCTGCAGCGCTTACCTTGGCTGGAGCAGGGAAAAAGGTGGCAATTATTGAGGCAGGGGTAATTGGTGGCACTTGCGTAAATGTCGGTTGTGTGCCGTCTAAAACTTTATTGAGAGCCGCGGAGGCTGCACATCATGCAAAGCAAAACCCATTTGCTGGGGTTAAGACAAAGCTTGAGGGGGTAGACTGGCATCGTGTTTTGGCTCAGAAAGATGAACTTGTTGCAGAGCTTAGAGAGCAGAAATATGTTGATATCATTCGTCAAAATTCAGATAACATCACTATGATTAAAGGGCGAGCCACCTTAGAATCTTCTTATTCTTTAAAAGTAGATGACGAGAGAATGATTACCTTTAATCAACTTGTGATAGGAACAGGCTCTCGACCTAGGCACATAGAAATTCCTGGCAGTGTCAAAAGTGATTTTTTGAATAGTACAGAATTATTAGAGATAAAGGAAATTCCCAAGGAATTGATTGTACTTGGGGGCCGTTTTATTGCTTTGGAGCTTTCTCAAATATTTAGTCGACTAGGGGGCAAGGTTACTGTTGTTCAGAGAGGAGAGAAGCTGATATCAGATAATGAGCCAGAGATCTCGGAGGCGATTCAAAAGGCTTACGAAACAGAAGGTATTAGAGTCCTTACAGGTGCTGTACCTGTTCGATTAGAAAAGAAAAAGGAAAAAAAGATTCTTGAGATAAAGCAAGGAGATGTATCGATTCAACTTGAATCCACAGCGATATTACAAGCAGTAGGTCGAGTGCCTAATAGTGATTTACTCGGTTTAGAAAAGGTAGGGATTGAAGTTGACAATTCAGGTGCTATTATTGTTAATGAAAGGTTTCAAACAAATAAAGAGCATATATATGCGGCAGGGGATGTTACGACTAAGCCGAGTTTGGTCTATGTTGCAGCGAAAGCAGGTACTATTGTTGCCAAAACAATTCTTGGAAAAATTCCTTCCACGGAAGAAGAAATGAATATAGACCTTAGGATTTTACCAGAAGTTATTTTTTCTGATCCTCAAATAGCAAGAGTAGGTTATACAGAAAAGGAAGCCATTGAAAAAGGCTTTGATGTAAAGACTTCTGTGTTGCCTATGGAGTATGTCCCTCGATCTATTGCTGCACGAAAGACAGAAGGGTTGATTAAATTAGTAGCTGATAAAAAAACGGATATTTTATTAGGAGCTCATGTGATGGGGGCGGAAGCGGGAGAAGTCATCCAAACCGCAGCTTTAGCGATTAAGATGGGGTATGATTATGGTTTCAAGGTGAACCAATTAAAGGATCTTCTTTTCCCCTATTTAACTCAAGTCGAAGGGCTTAAATTAGCAGCACAAACTTTTGATAAAGATGTAAAAACACTTTCTTGTTGTGCGGGTTAATAAATTAAATCATTCCCTTTTCTATCCCAATTGGCGGAAGCCTTTTCCCCTGTGGGAAGGGTGATTTCTACGGATATTTTATCTTCAAAAAATCTACCTTGAATTCTAAATGTATCTGAAGGAGTTAAGACAATAAGAGCTGATAGTTTTCCCTCAAGTATTTCTTGACCGCTTACCAGAGGAGACTGAGGTTGTAAGGAAAATTCTGCATATTTTTGTTCTCCCATGTTATAGGCTGCAGAAGAATAAATAGAAAATAATCGATTGTCACTTTCTGTTGAAGGGTTACTTCCAAGGTCTCCCACTACACGAACGATACTTTGAGAAAGGGTGTCTGTATCCAGTCCATAGGTTTCTGTGACTGCAAAAAAAGTGTCTGCGGCTAAAAAGGTGGAGTCGGGTTGGTGGCCGTAGATGGTTCCATTGGATCGCCGTCCATTATTCCACCATTTTTTTTCTGAAAACTTAATGGGGTAGTTTTTGGTGGAGTCTTGAGGGAAGAGTACCATTGTGATGTGTTGATTGCTATTTGGTTCTCCTCTACTTATTTTAGTGATGGTTACTGTTTGAGAGTTTTTGGTCGGATCCAGAGCGACTTCATCGCCATCCCCATCTTCGACAGCCTCGTAAATAAGAGTGTCTCCATTGTATAAGCTGGTCAAAGAATAAATGGAAATAATTTTATTGTCTCCCTCTTTGTCAAAATCAAGATCATCTCCGGCATCGATAATGATGTTAATGTCTTGAATGGTTGAGTCTCCATAATCCACAAGACGTGTTTTACTTCTATTGGTTCTTCCTGCTTGAGGAGTGAGAATACCATCTCCATCTCCATCTTTGGCATGTATGTATTTAAATAGTTTTCCCGATGAAGCCTTTCGACCTGCACTTGTGATGCGAACAATGTTTTCATTATCCTTAATGGTGTCTTTAAAAAGTGTATCATTGAGTTGAACAATAGTATCCTGAAATTTAATGGAATCCACTGTCCTCCACAAGTAGAGATAAACGGTATCCCCCACAATTTGAGACGCGATAGAATCGTAACCTAGCGGGGCTGGTGCGGCCGATTTGAGTAAGAGGCTCCTAAGTGTCGAAGATGATTTTTTAAGCAGAGCAGGGTTTGATTTTTGATTGGGGACTTTAGTGGGAACTTCTTCTAGTTTGTTCCAGTCTTTATTTTCTTCTAACCCAGAAGCGACAATAGCTCCCAAAGTATTGGGGAAGTCTTCTCCTCCAGCGACTCGGTCTTCATTAAAAAAACAACTTGAGAGTAAAAGGGTGCTGATAAAAAGAAAGCGGATGATCACGATTTTTCCTCCACGGATTTGGGGAAGTATTGCATGCTTAATTGCATGAGTATTTCTGGATCTTTATCTTTGTGCAAGAGTTCAAATATTTCTTGTCTGAACGTTTCAATTTTTTGGGTTATTTTGTCTTTTGTTTTACAACTGACACCTAAGAGAATAGAAGAAATATGCCTTTCTTCTGGAGTAAAATTTCCAATGGCTTCTCGCCCTTGAAGAATCCACGTTCGATTGAGTTGTCGTACTAATTGTGCTAAGGTAGAGGGCGGTTCAACAAATTTATCTGTAACAGAGTAGTGTCCATCGCTACCTTGTTTAATAAGTCCCCAATCGTGTAAATCACGGACAGCCTTTTTCACAACTAAGACAGGTAGTGCGGGTACTAAAAAATGAGCAAGGGACTCATAGTCTCCTTTGAACTTTTTAATTTCAATGGCAGATCGGATTAAGGGATAGCGATAATCCTGATAGTATTTGATTAAGGAGGGATTGATACGGGTAAATGAGCTTCGACTTCTTCGAAATAGTATTTGTTGATAGGCCTTTTCTCGATCATCTTCACTTTTTGCTTGGCCGTATTGAACGAGTACTTCAAAAAACTCACGTTCTTTAATGTCAAAGCCAACAATCATTTTTTGTAGGGCTTCTTCGCTGAGCCTTCTTTTTCCACGAATAACATCATTTAAAAAGCCGGGATTACTAAAGCCTGCTTCTTTGGCAAAGGTGCGATAAGAATACTTAGGCATGAGCGTTACTTTTTCCTGATAAGAGTCCTTCAAGAATAAACGATAGTCATCGTAAGCATATATTTCTGGCTTGGCCAATAGTGAACCTCTTGTTTACAATAGTAATTGTAAATTAAAGATTACAAAAAAGCAATAGTTTTTACATATTTATTAGAATATTAGTGTTTTTTAGGTTAAGACCGTAATCAATATTTTTTTTAAGTGATTACAGTCTTGTCGGTTTTTATTGAGCTTCACAGATAGTGTAGCTAGGTCTTCCAATTTTAAATCTTTTATAATCGGTATCCTCACAAGATTCGAGACAACTATACCCTAGGTTTTCTCCAGGAACAGTAGGGTCTCCATTGTAACGAGCATAGTTAAGGCCGTATAGTTTAGGGCACCACTGTGCCATAGGCACAGCAGGTATTACGGGTTCTTTAGGTGGAGGAAATAAAGGAGGCGTGGTTTTTTCAGGGGACTTATAAAAGGTAGCCTTTTTTGTAACTTCATTCTTAACACTATCCTTAAGGGTGATGGTTACAAGCATTTTTTTTTCATCTTTCCCCATTTGCGCTTGAAAGGAGAATTTGCCTTCTTCATTAGTGATACCTTGAGTGGAGTCAATGGTTCCTCCTGTCACACTAAGTGTTACTTTTGCATTTTTAACATCTGTAATGGAATCTTTATTATCCTTATAAGTTGCGTGTATGGTAAGAGTGGCTATATCTCCTGCTTCCATATAAGAGAGGGGGTAGTCTAAGTCAACTCTTAGCTCACTTCCTGTAAGGAAGAAGGTTTCTTTGGGGGAGAGGGCTGCGTCTTCACCAAAAATTCCGCCATTATAAGTAATAAAGGGAGGAGGACTGACAAAGATAAGTTCTTCTTTACGTGTGGCGGTTTTAAAATAAACCTCTACCTCTTTCGCTTCTTTAAGATCAGGATTAAAAATCCATTCATTTTCACTAAGGGACGGTTTTAAAGTAGCGGTATCTAAACTAACACGGTCAACATAAGCGGTATCGTTAATGTTGGCATTCCATCGCCAGTCAGGCATTTTGATGAGAGTAACGTCTAGTTTCCATTCGGGGTGGTTGTCATTTTGCAAGGCGATAAACCCTTGTACAAAAAGGGCTGCGGAATGGCCAAACTCTTCTAAACTATTTTTAAATACTTGAAAAGAGGGGTGACTAGCGGGAACCCCTAAAGTAGCAAGGATTAAACTAATGATGTCCTGAAACCCGACGTTTTGGGCATTATTTTTGGCAGTGATTTGAAAGCGAGTGAGAGTTGTGTCTCCGGGGTCATAAATTTTTTGGGCAGGAAGAATACGCAAATTGTCGATAGCAGAGGGAAAGGTGGCTAGGTAAACTTTGTTAATAAAAAAGTCTGTCCAAGCGAGAGTGGCTTGAATAACAGCTATAGGAGCGGCTATTTTGCTAATGGCACCAAGTGCCACAAAGTCAAAAAAGAAGTCATTAATGGCTTCATGTAAGGAGAGTGCATAGGCTTCCCATAAAACATAAGCTTGCATTTCTTTCGCAAGCTCTTTAGTTGATAAGTAGGTTGTTTCAATTTTTTCTGCTTTTTTAAATAAGGGAGTCGGATTGCTGCTTCTTTTTAATAAGGGCTTGGTATTGCGCAAAGCAATGCTTAAAGCTTTCATTTCATTGATTCGCTCGAGAACTCCGTGAATGTTTAAAAGATTTTGTACCGCTGCATAAGCTTTGGTGTCTAGTGTTTTGAGATCATTCATTGCCTTGATAAAACTGTACTTTCCACTGTCGGCAAAGAGAGTGTCAAACACGGAAAGCTGTGCTAGAAATAACATATCAGTAGCGACCATTTTTTTCTTGCGATAAGTATTGATTTTGATGTTTGTATAAGCCGCTTTAAAAGTGGTTATCGCATTGTCAATATTTGAAAAGCTAGCTGGCCTAGGGACATTAATTTTAATTTTTTGGTTTAGGCTATCAACAAGAGATCCCATAACATAAAGTTTTAGTTCCTTTTCGTAACTTCCTGTTTCTGCAAAAAGTAAAGGGGGAACAATAATGGTCCATTGACTCCCTTTTTGCTGGTTGCCTTTTTCCCAAAATGAGGCTTGATAATCGCCTATGGTTAAAAAGGTTGAGTCCCCAAGTAAAGAATCTTGCATACCGTCGAGAGTGACTTGAAGGGTGTCCCCAGGTCTAAAAGTACTGTCGGGGAGGCTAAGGGTAAAGGAAAGCGTATTAGTTTCCTTTTTAGAGTCATTGTTTGAAGTTGGCTTGTCACTACAACTTAACAGGAGGAGAAAAAAGGTGGTTCCAACGAAAGAAATAAGTGTATTCATACTACCTCTGTATTAAAATAGATAGTTTAAGAATTTTGGCTTATTTTTGCAACACTGTTCTATGAGATGAAAAAGGAGCAATAGGTTTTTAGGCGCACTGTTTCCAAAAGTTAATTTTCGATGCCAAAAACTTACAGTATTCATAAATGGAAAAGAAATTCTACCACCTGGCGTGATACAACTTGGTCAGGGCATTAATTTTTAGTTCTTAAAACGGCCAGACAATAGGGGCAATGACACAGGCACCGACAAGAAAGATAAGATTGAGTGGAGTTCCAATTTTCAAATAGTTTTTAAATTTGTAACCTCCTGGGCCGTAGACAATCATATTGGTTTGGTAACCAATAGGCGTCATAAAACTTGCAGAAGCAGCAGTAGCAATAACCATAATAAAGGGCATGGGGTTACATCCGAGCTCTTTAGAAGTCATGACTCCAATAGGAAAGATAAGAGCAGCGGCCGCATTATTGGTAATAGTCTCCGTTAAAATATTGGTGACTAAGTAAAAAATAAATAAAGCGGCATAAGGCCCTAGGGTCATAGAGTAATGGGCAATTTGTTGTGCGATAAGAGCAGAAGCTCCACTTCCTTCGAGAGCAGCACTAATACCAAAGGAACTGGCAATAATAGTAAGAACATTCCAGTCTACATGGCTAAGTACATTTTCGGAATTCATTCCCTTAAGCATTACCAGTAACATGGCTGCGGTAAGAGAGGTGTATAGAATAGGGACGATGTTAAATGCGGGTAATAAAACCATCCCTAAAATAATGAGAGCACTGAGTGGGGCTAATTTGGGGCGGTGTAATTTTGAACGGATAGGGGAGACTAAATAAAAATCCGTAGAGTGTTGCCAGATTCTTCTAAAGCCCATTCCTGCTACGAGTAATAATGTGTCGCCTGTGTTGAGAGGTAAGGTGCTGATGCTTCCCTCAATGGTCTCTCCATTGCGATGAACGGCTAAAACAGCCGCATTATATTTTCGGTTAAACCATACATCATCTAATGTTTTCCCTTTAAGAGGAGAGGAAGCAGAAATAACGACTTCAATCATTTGCGCATTTTCACCTACATCAAAAGAGCGACAGGTGCTAGGGACAGTGAGCCCTGATAGTTTAGGTAAGCTAATGATTTCATCTCGGCTTCCAGAAAAAACCAAACAGTCTTCTTCTTTTAAAATAAACTCTCGTTTAATGGGCGCATATATTCTATCCCCTCTTCTTACCTCAAAGAGGAAGAGGTTATCTAAGTCTCTTAAACCTGCTTGATCGATGGATAAGCCAGCGAGCTTGCTATTTTTTTCCACAAACATCTCGATCAAATATTTTTTGATGGAATCTGTATTTCCCCCAAAGGCCTCTTTGTTTTCGGGTAGTAAGCGGTGCCCTACAAATATAAGATAAAGAATACCCACAGCAGCACAGGGTAGGCCGATGTATGAGAAAGAGAAAAAAGAGAGAGGCTCTAGCCCTGCTTCTAAAGCAAGGCCGCTGACTACTAGGTTTGTTGAGGTGCCAATCAGTGTACAAGTCCCCCCAAAAATAGTCAAATAGGAGAGGGGAATTAAAAACTTAGAAGGGGATAGGTTATTTTTGATCGCCCATTCTCTTAAAATGGGTAAAAAGATACTGACAATAGGGGTGTTGTTAATAAATGCAGATAACCCTGCTAAAGGGAGGGATAACCGAGCCAGACTTTTTTGAGTATTGGAGGTTTTTCCTAAAACTTTATAAGCGATGGTTTCAAAAAGCCCTGTATTTTTAGCAGCGGCAGCGACAATAAACAAAGCCCCTATTGTAATGACTCCTTGATTACTAAAACCCCTAAAGGCCTCTTGAAGAGTAAAGAACGGAGTGGGGGTAAAATAGTTTGCAAGGACGATAATGACTAATGCCCCTCCCATTAACAATTCAGGGGGATAAACCTCTTTTGCCAATAGAACAAGCATAACGAGCACCACTAGAATACAAAAAACTCCGTTGGTCAAAAGGCTAAATGAAACCGCTAATAAAGCGATGGAAAGAAGGCTAAAAGAGAGAATACTGTACAATGGTTTTTTCATGATTTTAATTTTTAAATAAGATACGTTTTAGAGTATTAAATATCATATTCTTTTACTTTATACAACAAGCTTCTTCTGCTGATTCCCAAGGCTTTAGCCGTATGGGTTTTATTCCATCGGTTACTTTCGAGGGCTTTTAGAATCGCTTCTTTTTCACTGCTTTTTATCACAGACTTAAAGTGAGAAGAAGTATGTTGTTCCTCATTGTTTGTTGGGCGAGACAAGTGAAGGGCTAATTGATTGTCTTCACCCAAGACCACGGCACGCTCTAAGGTATTCTCAAGCTCTCTGATGTTTCCTGGCCAATGATGGGCTAACAAAGCTTTTTTATCTTCTTCTGAAAAAGTAAACATAGAGTGATAGCGCTCATTAAATTGTTCTAAAAAGTATTCTGATAAGAGCAATACGTCATTTCCTCTTTCTCGCAAGGGAGGGAGGGTAATAGGAATGATATTGAGTCGATAGAATAAATCCTCACGGAATCGGCCCGCTTGGACTTCTTCTTCAAGGTTTTTATTGGTCGCCGCGATGAGTTTGAATTCTACGGGAATTGATTTAACGGAACCCACAGGATCCACCACCTTTTCTTGTAGTACTCTAAGGAGCTTTACCTGCATGGATAAGGGGAGTTCCCCTATTTCATCTAAGAAGATAGTCCCCCCATTTGCAAGGATAAATTTTCCTGGTTTTTCTTCTAAAGCTCCCGTAAAGGCTCCTTTTTCATATCCAAATAATTCACTTTCCATTAAATTTTCAGGAATCGCCCCACAGTTAACAGCTATAAAGGAGCCTTGACTTACCGCACTATTGGCATGGATAACTTTGGCGATGACTTCTTTACCTGTTCCACTTTCACCCATGATTAAGGTACTTGAACCACTAGCGGCAGCTTTTAAAGCCATGTTTAGACATTGTTTTAAGGCGCGGGATTGTCCAATCACCCCATCAATACCACTGGACTGGAGTAAGTCTAAGACGGGCTCTTTTCTTTCTTTTTTTTCTCTTAACAACCTTAAAACAATTTCTCTTAAATGATTATTATCAAAAGGCTTCGTTAAAAAATCGGAGGCACCGTTTCGCATAGAGTTTATGACTACATCCATGGAACCAAAGGCTGTGATCATTAAAAATTTTATTTCGGGCTGTTCTAACTTGACCTGTTTTAAAAAGTCAATTCCATTCATGCCTGGCATTTGAATATCACAGATAATGACATCTAAATTCTCTTCTCGAACAATAGAGAGTGCTTCTTCCGCTGAACCAGCGACCATGGATTGTTTAGATACCTTATTCAAAGCCGCCTTGAGTATTTCTCGGATATTTTCTTCATCATCTACAATGAGAAGGTTTCCTTTTAGTTTTTCTTGTTCTTTCATGTTTATCCTCGTGGTTAAGGGATGGTCACATTTTTAAGCTTTATGGTAAATAGAGAGCCTTTTTTAAGAGGCTTGTAGGTTAAATCCCCTCCTAATGCACGTGCTATTTTTTTGGAGATAGATAAGCCTAGTCCAGTTCCTTTAGTAGAAGAAGTAAAAAAGGGGGAAAAGATTTTACTTCTATTTTCTTTAGGTACCCCTATTCCTTGATCTCCTACAGTAATCAGTATCTCCTTGTCCTTCTGTATGACATCAAGTTGAATGAGAAGCCCTTCTGGTTGATATCTTCTTGCATTTTGAATTAAATTGAGAAGCATATGCTCTAGGCCCTCTCGATCGTAATAACAAGTTATATCAGGTTTAGGATTGTTTAAGATTATTTTTTTATTCTCAAAAAGAGTGTTTTGTTTTTGGGTAAAGTCTAGTAGATAATTTTGAAGATTGAAGTTTGATTTGTTAGGCGAAAAAGGGGTGGAAAATTGAAGAAATCGCTTCACGACGTCATTTAATCGCTCAGCATCTTTTAAAACAATATTGATAAATTTTTCATTTTCAGAAGAGCCTTCTTTGATGATTTGAGCCGAACCATAGATTCCCTCTAAGGGGTTTTTGATTTCATGAGCTAAAGTCGCCGCCATCATCCCTACCTGGCTGAGTTGTTCTTGTTTAACTTTTGTCTCTAACAAATAGGTTTGATAAACATGGTTACCCAGTAAGCTTAATACACTGGATAAAATTTCATCCACCACTTGCTTGGCTTCGGGCCTAAAACGATTATTTTTAAAAAGTAAAATACCTAAGAGGTTATTTTCGGA
>CAZLBO010000006.1:0-6564 GCA_964557725.1 uncultured Bifidobacteriales bacterium
CTCCAAATCATCCATCCAGTAGGTCTGATTTACCACCGAGCTTGAATCAAGATAAGGGTTAATCACAAACTGGTTGAATTTCATATCGGGGTGTTGCCCGGTTCGAAACATCATATTGTTTATATCAATTATCAACGTGCTATCTTGCCAAACTTTAATGACTCCATCGGCAACTCCTTTACCTGCCACAATGTTATTTAATTTAAACTCAAACTCCATCTGGTGCCAATCGCCTTTATAATTTCTCCCTGCAGAATCACTAAATAAAACGGAATCACTGTACCACTCTTTTTGATTCCACCAGGTATCTGGAGAGTTTCCATCAACGCAATTGCCATCACCATACCCGTCACTGTCACCATTACAACCTGCCACCGCACGGGTTTCTGTCACCTGAGTGAGGTCGGCTCGGGCTTGCAGTGTATCAATATTTTGGGCGTCTTGAATAAAAACACCAGGTTTACCAGCGCGTACACCGTAATACACAGATAAGGGTGAAAAGGCAGGACCCTTGAAGCTATTATTTTTATTCGTGAGCAGAAAAAATTCACGGTGACCCTTTTGCATCCAATTTGTGCTGTATTTTACATAGTAACTGATATAGATAACATCTGTTTCGGTAAATTTTAATCGGGTGATATTTCCACTAGCAGGCTGATTGCTACCTGGTAAAAATTGATAGAGGGCTGAACTGACACTACCCGGTATTTTTTCAGTAGTAGAAATTTCAATATCTGCTACATCATACCAGTTGCGAGAAAGCAAAGAGCCATTCTCAAAAGTCTCACGAAATGGCAAAGAATTTTCAATCACCACATCCACCTGACGACCCGCCAGTATAAGAGCGCTGTCTACAATTAGAGTTTTTATTGTAGGCGAATCTATCACAGCTAATAGAATAGAAGGTGTGTAACCTTCAGGAACTGAGTCAAGAATCGTATACCCCTTTTGCACAGACCCACTATCAATAGTAACCCAAATGCTGGTACCTTCTATATAAAAATAACTCTCATCAGGCTTAATATTTTGAGGTAGCGGCACTCTAATAGTTCCACTTTTCTTCAAAATACCCACAGGCACCACAGCCGTATCTTCTGTAACCCTCACATTTTTTATTAACGATTTAGTTCGAGACGTTAAATTTAAGGCCATTATGTTATACAAGCCCGATTCACTGGCGGTGAGAATATAGCGCCCTTTATCATCAGTAGTGTCCATTCGGATGGGGGAAATAGGATCATTTAATACAGGATTATAACTAACAGGTATTAGTTGTACCTGAGTATTGGGAGCAGGTTGATTTTGTTCATTGAAAAAAACACCCACTGCAATAGCATTACCCTGATCGCTAGTCCCTCCTGCTACAGTAGGGCCTTCTCCACAATTATTTAGCCATACCAACGCAATAAGCATTTGAAAAAGAGAAGTTATTTTATTTTTATTGATCATCTTCTCCACCTGCTGGCTGTATTTTATCACTTAAAGGAAACAACTGAACATTGATGTTGTACACTGTACAATCGGAATTTAGTTCATTAGGATCTTCATTCGCCTCATTCTCTATTAACTGTTTTAATTTATTTTTAAATTCCTGAATTTCTTGTTTGATTAAACCATAAGTCTTTTGGGATACTCCCATGGTCAGGCTAGATACATCTCTTTGGGATGGCGAAAACTGATCAATGGATTCTTTGCCCAAGTCAGCCATCTTTTTATTAACCACTCTAACAGCGGTAGAAACCACTTCTGAGCCAGTGGTCACATGACGGTCCACTTGATGGTATGCACCCTTTTTATCTTGTTTGAGAAATCCTAAATCCAATAATAATTGAATAGATTCTCGTGCTTGGCTTTTTTTAATAGCGGGGCAAACTTTTTTTGCCAATAAACTGTAATCGCCCTTCCAATCAAAAATACAAGCCAGTTCTCGAATAACAATATTATACCAAGTTGAATAATAAGCATAATAGTCAACAGGGACGATGGCCTCTTTGAGGGTTGGCAAGGAACCACGCATTTTCTCCAAATATTTTTGTTTATCGGAAACATGTTTAGCCTGAGTATAATACACTAGGGCTGTAAAATATTCACCCTCTTGCTTCTTTAAACCCAAACCACAGATAAAAGCCAAAATAGTTTTAGCCGTTAAGCTTCTTTCCCCTTTAACCACACTTCGATAAAAGGCAGGAGACTTAATACCCGAAATATCACAAAAATACCGGTAAGAAAAATACCGTCGATTATTCTTTGCATGAGAGTAATAATCTGCTAGGTATTTTCGGTAATCCGTGTAGGCTTCAATCGGTTTCATTTCTGACTAGGTTCTTGAGGTAAAATATTCATCTTAGCCAAAAGATAGAGGAGAAAACAAACAAAGTCAAGACAAAAAATATTTTATTCTTAATATTTGTATACGATAACCTTCCTTTTAATAGTTTTTTAGCCATATTAAATAATGTAAATTATACTTTTGTGTACACTGGCCATTGTAAATCGTCATGATTACACGCATAAAAGCAATTCCGAGTCTGCTTTACCAAATACGAGAAGATGCCCACAAATCAAATATCAAGGTTAAGCTAATTTTGGCCTCTATTTTAGAATTGCCTTTGATTCCTAAGCAAAATAAAAGAATTTAACCTAGTTTAACACTACACAAGCCAATAAATAGGGCAAAGGAGTTTATGATGAAGCATTTATTAAGCACTATTCTATTACTAACCATTATAGGTAATCCTTATGCTCAAAAATTGGATTCCAACTGGGTTGATCTTTTTAATGGAACAAATTTTGATGGATGGTATAGTTACATTAAAAACAGCGCTTTTGATGACCCCAAAAATGACCCCAAGGAGCATTTCAAAATTCTTGAGGATCAAGGTTCTAAAATTATTGACTATCAAGCCCTTACTGGCACAAGCCCTGGCTTCTTATCCACAGACTCTGCCTACTCTCGCTATCACTTCCGTGTAGAGTATCGATTAGGGACAAAATGCATTCTTATTAAGTTCTGTAAAAATTCTGGCTTACTTTATGCCATGATTCAAGATGGAATTTGGGGGCTCGGAATTGAGTCCAACATGTACTTTGAATGGCCTTCTGCTTTTTCACCATTAGGAAAAGGAGGCAATAGAGTTAAAGTCGATGCTGTGAGACCCAATTTTAATAGCTTTCAAAAAGAAGCAGAAAAAATGGGAAAGTACGCTCCTGTAGGAGAATGGAATAGGATGGAGGTTATTGTTTGGGGTGCTGATTCTGCAAAACAAATTATCAATGGCCTTTTAGGTGGCTGGGGAAAAGGCATAAAAAAACCAGACGGAAGTCCCTTAACAAGAGGCCGAATTGCACTTCAAATTGAAGGTAACGATGTTTCTTTTCGAAACCCACAAATCAGAAATATTGACAAAGCCGCAGACACCCTAGGCTGTACCGATTCTTTAGCGAGTAATTTTAACCCTTCTGCAACTAAAAATGATGGGTCTTGTATCACAACTAGCATTCAGGCCTCTCAATCTTTGTTTAATTTTGTGACCTATAATAAACAAGAAAGTTCACTTCACTTTTCTATTGAAGACTCTCACGAGAATTATCTTTTCAAATTAACTGATGTACAAGGAAAGATCTTCTGGAACTATTCAGGGTCTGATCGTCAATCCTTTGACCTTACTCTCCCTCAGGGAATTTACTTTATGCATTACTCTCGAAAGGGTTTTTCTGATATTCAAAAGATAAACGTCTTCTAGTAGACGATTCTCTATGTAAAACTCTTCCTGATTGTTAATCGCTTCTTTTTTTTTATCTTCCCCTAAAAAAGGGGACAAAATGGATTTCAATTTTACGCCAGAAGAAATAAGAGTCTTGGGTTGCTTAATCGAAAAGCAAACCACTACCCCTGAGCAATACCCCATGTCTCTTAATTATACCAAAACAGCCTGTAACCAAAAATCTAGTCGTGAGCCGGTGGTTGAATACACAGAAGAAACTGTTCAGATGGCCTTTGATAAACTCAAGGCACGGGGAATTGCTCTATACCGAAGTGAGCACGGAAGTCGTGTTTCCAAATTTGAACATCTATTTTCTGCTGTTTTTAAACTGGGTGAAAAAGAAAGCGCAGCTCTTTGTCTCCTAATGTTAAGAGGGCCACAAACCCCTGGGGAAATAAAAACCCGATGCAGTCGATTGGCCTCCTTTTCTGATGGTTCAGAAGTTGAAAATGTTCTCAATCAACTAGCCTCCTCAGAAAAACCCCTTGTTAAACAGCTCCCCAAACAACCTGGACGCAAAGAATGCCGTTTCATCCACCTTTTATCAGGAGAACCAAATCTTAGCGAAACCCCTACCTCATCCGACCCTGTTATTGAAATAGTACAAGTCGACACAACAGAAACCATTGAAGCACTCAAAGAAAAAGTCCTTCATTTAGAAGAAGAGTTAAACCTCCTTAAAGAAGATTTCCTATCCTTTAAAAAGCAATTTGAAGCCTAACTATGACAAACCATTCTCACACATCATGTATCGACTTAGCTATTATAGGAGCAGGTGCCGCAGGTGTTTTTACTGCAATCATTGCAAAAGAACAAAACCCAAGGCTCTCTATCGCCCTCTTTGAAGCAGGGGATCAGGCATTATCCAAAGTACGTATTTCTGGTGGAGGACGATGTAATGTCACTCATCATGAATTTAACCCTAGCCTTATGGCTAAAGGGTATCCGAGGGGAAAAAAGGAGTTGCGCGCTCTGTTTAACACCTTCCAACCTAAAAATATGATTGAATGGCTCAACAAAAATGGAGTCAAAACTATCACAGAGGAAGATGGTCGAATGTTTCCCGCTTCTCAGAGTTCCCAAACAATTATTGATTTATTTTTAAGTCGACTATCTTCTTACAAAGTACCCCTACATCTCAATACTCCCATTAAAAGTGTTTTTCTTTCCCATGATGTATATGTAATACATCCCAAGGACAAAAAGCCTCTCCTAGCTAAAAATGTATTGATTGCTACGGGTGGCTCACCTGCAGGCTTTAAGCTTGCCAAAAATTGTGGACACACCATTATTCCTCCTGTTCCCTCCTTATTTACATTTAAGATTAACGACCCCCGTTTACAGGATCTCCCAGGAATTTCCTTTCCCAATGCAGAAATTAGCCTTAAAGTCAATCAAAAAAAATACGTTGAAACAGGGCCTGTTCTCATTACTCATTGGGGGCTTAGTGGCCCAGCACTGATTAAACTTTCTGCATGGGCAGCAAGAGACTTAGCCCAAACAAGCTATCAGGCCGAGTTAAGACTTAACCTCTTTCCTGGAAAAAATGAAGAAGCCATTCGCAAATCCCTCTCTGAACAATCTCTTTTACAACCACAAAAAAATGTAGGTAATGGAATCCCCGAAGGCATCCCTAAACGATTTTGGCTTCAGCTCCTTTCTCTTTTAGCTATTCCACAAACAAAACTCCTTTCTCAATTATCAAAAAAGAACATCAATCAACTTTCTGCACAACTTTGTTCTGAGCCTTATTCCGTTACAGGCAGAGGTATTTTTAAGCAAGAGTTTGTGACAGCAGGGGGAGTTAGCTTAAAAGAAGTTCATCTAAAAAAAATGGAAAGCAAAAAATCCCCTCATTTGTTTTTTGCAGGTGAAGTATTGGATATGGACGGCATTACTGGAGGCTTTAATTTTCAGAGCGCTTGGACAACAGGCTATATTGTCGCCCATTCTATCGCAAACAAAAAAAAATAACTATGGCTAAAAAAAATAATCATTCAGGAATCGTCTACTCCAGTGAGTTTGGTTCCATGTGCCCACAATGTGGTACACCTTTAAAACAATGCCGCTGCAAACAAAAAACAGGGGGTGCAAGTTCTGCCCACCGAGACGGCGTCATTCGTGTCGGACGAGAAACTAAAGGTCGAAAAGGCAAAGGAGTGACCATTATCTCTGGTGTCCCTCTTGAATTTGAAGCCTTAAAATTACTTGCAAAAAAATTGAAGCAAAAATGTGGCACTGGCGGAACCGTTAAGGACGGGGTAATTGAGATACAAGGGGATCACCGAGATGTATTAGTAGAAGAACTATCCAAACAAGGCTATCAAGCCAAACGATCGGGTGGCTGATTTTTGAAAAGCTTAAAAAGTTCCAATTCAACTTCTAAGTCTTCTCAATGGCTTAAAATACTGTGTACAACCGTCCTCTTTCTTGCCCTTTTACCTTTGTTACTTTGGGCCTTTTTATTTTCCATCTACAGCTTAGTGGTTATGATTGTGATGGTTCTTTTCTTTTTCTCTTCTTGGCTATTTCCACACCATCAAATACTTCGCAAGCGCTGGCTTATTCTTCTTCTTTTAGGATACGCTTTAACCCTTAAGCCTTTGGTATTAAGCGAAATTAACTCGAAGATTCACCAATTAACCTCTCTACCACAAGATGACAAAGGAATGTACCTCTATACATCTACGCAAAAACTAGGCGTCTTTGGTTTTTATTTATTAATAGGTGCGCTTTCTTACCCCTTTTATCCCGAAGCCTCCACAGAACTTTTAAGTATGTTATCTCCGCCTCCAGAGGA
>CAZLBO010000006.1:6574-20214 GCA_964557725.1 uncultured Bifidobacteriales bacterium
TCAAATGAGTTTCCAATGGGTTCGGAAAGTGTTCTTGATTTATTAAAGGAATTCAATCGTTTTCTCCATTTTGAAACGGGAGACTCTGTAGAGTACACCCAAAATCACCTTCGATGGAACGTTGAGGATTTAAACTGGGGAGCAAAAAATGCTCGGTATGCTTTTGCCTTAAACCCCACTTTTATAACTGCCCGTGCCGTGAAACAATCTTCCAATTGGAAGATTGAAGTTTATCTTTTAGTTAAATGTTCCTTTTTACAAAACAACTTGGTTTCACTTACCAATAATCCACGCTTAAATATCAAAAAGGGGTTGTTTTGGCCTTTGCAAGATTCAGAATGGATTACCCCCTATACCGCCCATTGGCGTTTTGACCTTTCGAGTGATGATCCTCGACTCAATTAGTTAAGCTTCCTTCTCACTTTTGATAGGCTAGCGGCCTGCAAGCTTTAAGGACTTAATAGGGGCTTTTAGGGAAAGACTCCTCATTGTTTCATTTATTAACGTATTTTAATACTTTTCCTACACTAAGTAGACTAGTATTGTTATTTAAACATAAATAACTACCCTTTAATTAAGGAATTCAATGAGCTTTCCAACCCCTTTCTTTCGATGGCGACCCCACCCTTGGCATGGTTTAGATGTTGGGCCGAACCCCCCTCGCTTGGTCAACGCTTTTATTGAGATATGTCCTTTTGATTTGGTTAAATATGAAGTGGATAAAGAAACGGGTTACCTACGGGTTGATCGCCCCCACCGTACTTCCTCTCAACACCCCACTCTTTATGGTTTTATTCCCCGTACCTATTGCGGAGATACTGTAGGCAGTCTCATGCCTGATGCTGTATCTGGAGATGGAGACCCCTTGGATATTTGTGTGATCAGTGAACGGCCTATTGCTAAATCTGAAATTATCCTCAATGCCCGAGTGGTAGGAGGGCTTCCTATGTTAGATAACAACGAGGCGGATGATAAAATTATTGCTGTCCTTGAAAATGATCCTTTATGGGCCGATATAGATGATCTTGAAGATCTACCTAAAGCCCTTATTCAAAGAATGATTCATTATTTCCTTACCTATAAATTGATTCCTGGAAGCACCAATAAAGTATCTATTGGCGACCCCTATGGCTATGATCACGCAATGAAAGTGATAAACGCCTCGATTCAAGATTATGGAAATGAATATGGGTCAGACAAATAAGCACCCTATCTGGAGAAGATATGAAAATTGATAATGATAAAGTAGTCGTCCTCAACCTTATTTTAAAAGACGATAAGGATCAGGTTTTAGAAGCTACTGATAACGAACATCCCCTTGCATATATTCATGGCTCAGGCGAAATGGTACCTGGTATTGAAAAGGCACTCTCTTTGCAGGAAACGGGATACAAAACGAATAAAACCATTGGCCCCGATGAGGGTTATGGCGACCGCAAGGAGGAGTGGGTTCAAACGGCTCCTTTAGAGAACTTTGACGAACCTGACCGAGTAAAAGTGGGAGTTGAGTTTCAAGCGAAAACAGACAATGGTATTCGTATTGCTACTGTTACTCAAATCGAAGACAAAACTGTCACTATCGATATGAACCATCCCTATGCAGGAAAAACTCTTTCTTTTGAAGCAGAAGTTTTAGAGGTTCGGGAAGCAACCAAAGAAGAACTTGAACATGGTCACGTCCACGGCTTAGGTGGCCATCACCACTAATTAACCGCTCTGTCATTCCAGCTCAATCTGGGAACCTTTTCTAAAACATAACTAAAAAAAGAGATTCTGGACGAGCCAGAATGACAGAACATCACGCTAAACTTAACAGTTGTTACGCTTCAGCACCATTACTCCCTCGTCATTCCAGCTCGTCTGAAACCCTTTATTTTAAATGGGAAATAAACCTTAAATTTAACTTGTATTTATTTGTTGTAACGAGTATATTCTTCTCATGACTTTAAAAGAAGAGATAAAACAAAATAAGCCCTTTAAAAGCACTGCTCAAGAAGCAGCCTTAAATATTTTGCGAACAGCAGATAAATTTGACCAAAAGGTAGCTCAACATCTCAAAAGTTTTGAGTTAACTCCTACTCAATTTAATGTTTTACGTATCTTAAACGGAGCAGGGCCAGATGGCTGGACATGCTCTGACATTGCGAGCAGAATGGTCAAAAAAGATTCTGATGTTACTCGTCTCCTAGATAGATTGGAAAAATCCAAATACATCCTTCGAGAAAGAAACCCCAAGGATAGGCGAATCATTAATTCCAAAATAACTTCTTTGGGTATCAACCTACTTAAAGAGATTAGCCCACATATTGCTAAATGGGATCATTCCCTTGAAGCAAAAATGGGAGCTAAAAAACTAAGGCAACTAACCACCCTATTAGAAGAGTTTAGGGGCCTCTTAGAAAATTAAATTTTAAAAAATAAATGTTATAACGACTTTTACTTAAACAAATAAAAAATAATTCACAAAAAAGAGGTTCACATGAAACAGATAAATAAACTAACCCTGCTTGTTTTACTTGCAACAAGCTTTGCCCTTTCAGGCAAATTCACTATTGATAATGCACACAGCAATATCATTTTTAAAATAAAGCATTTAGGCATCAGTACCGTTACCGGAAATTTCAAAGTGTTTAGTGGCTCCATTGACTATGATGTAAAGTCAAAAAAACTTTCTTCTGTAGAAACCACTATCTCCGCCAAAAGCATCAATACAGGACTTGAAAAGAGAGATGGGCACTTACAGTCTCCCGACTTCTTTGACGTTGCAAAGTTCCCTAACCTTAAATTTGTCACAAAGAAGATTGAAGGTTCTGGTAAAGCAGTTAAAATACATGGGGAACTCACCATGCACGGCATCACAAAACCCATTGTACTAGACGCTGAATTCCAAGGAAGCGTTAAGGATCAAAAAGGGAAAATGCATATATCCTTTGTCGCGTCATCTAAACTAAACCGTAAAGAATATGGCCTTAAATGGAACAAAATTTTAGAGGCCGGCAACCTAGTTGCAGGAGAAGAAGTCAGAATCATCTTAGAAATTGAGGCGGTTGAATAAATCAAACCATTTAAAAGTCAAATATAAAAGGAGACATTATGAGTGAAGAAAAAAAATCAGTAAACCCTATCATGGTCAACTTAGAGGCAGGAAAAAGCTACGCGTGGTGCGCTTGTGGAAAATCAAAAAGCCAACCCTTTTGCGATGGCTCCCATAGTGGAACAGGAGTAACACCGCTTGTTTTTAAAGCTGAAAAATCAGAACAAAAAGCATTATGCGTCTGTAAAAATTCCAAAAATAAACCTTGGTGCGACGGTAGTCATATGGAAGACTAACCCTAAAAGCTAAAAAAAACTAAGGATCTGTGATTATTCACGGATCCTTTTTTTCTTTCAACAATCACCTTATTTTTATTAAAAAAAGACCTACCCCCTCTAAAATGGCCAAAAAGGTTCTTTTCAAAAAAAAGCCTATTTTAGATGTTCACTTCTTTTGCTCATTTCTTTTTTATAGGCTATAATAAATAAAGGGCAAAACCACGCCCATAAACTCTAAGGGGATACCATGTTACGGATATATTTAAGCACACTCATTTTAGTAAGTGCCATTGTTAGCCTTTCCAGTGGATATGGCGGTTTTAAAAGAGCACCTATTCGATTTACAGGAATACAAAAGTTTGAAGACACCGTACGTATTGCCCTCGTCTACAACAAACCTATTGGAGGCCGTCAATTTGATTGGTT
Source organism: uncultured Bifidobacteriales bacterium (assembly GCA_964557725.1). Classification (GTDB taxonomy): domain Bacteria; phylum Fibrobacterota; class Fibrobacteria; order UBA11236; family JADFYW01; genus CAZLBO01. The sequence goes on from CAZLBO010000006.1 coordinate 10,313, forward strand.
CTGCCCTAAGCCTCCTCCTGCAGGGAAAATTGGAATCGCGGATGCCATTTGCAAAACAGGAACACAGTTTGTTGGGCGTGAAATGCTCGATTTCGCTTTAACAGCCTTAGACTCAAATACTATTCCTAATATTATTGTTGCGAGTTCTGACACTGTCACTTGGTCTTCTGTTTCTAAATGGTGGCCTGGCAGACTTCCCCATGTAATTGTACACCTAAATGCGGGCTGGTACTCTTGCAATGGACCAAATATTGCAGCAATTTTAAGCAAAGCTGCCGAATTATCTATTGGAGTCGTCTCAATTGGAGATGATGCAGCCGCTTTTGCTAACAGCTTTTTCCATTTTAACGATGTCAAAAACAAAGTAAAGCCCCAGCTAGCAGCGACAAACCCCAGCATTGATCTTTGGCTCGACCTCCCTCGATCCAGTGACACTCTATCAAGCCCAGGTATTATCCGAAACGCAGTAGACAACCACCTCTCAGGTTCTCAAAAAATAATGTATAAACCTTACGCTGTAGATGGTCGCTGTGAAGCTGATGCTGATGTATATGAAGTTAAGCCTGAATACCTAACAAAAATGACATTTCTCGGTTACCAAAAAGCAAAAATTGGTGCTACAGATATGAGTAACCCACAAGGCCCTTCAGAAAAATATCATTCAATTGTCGCCTTGCAAGAAGATGAAAGAAGAGCTGTAGCCTTTAGCTTTCAGCCCCAATACCTAGAACAACCCCTAGCTGTTGCACAAATTATACATGATGGAATTGTATGGGCTGCTTTTGCACACACACTCAGAGGAAAAAAGGCTCAATATTCTATTTTAAAATAGGCTTTAACCATTTCAATAACTCGAGAAACCTCTACACTTGATAAATTCAAATGAAGAGGTAAACGAACAATACTTTCGCTCACTTCTTCTGTAATAAGAAAGTCTCCCTTTCTGTAACCGTAAAAAGCACCCATTTTAGCCAAGTGCAAGGGAGCGTAGTGAAAAGAAGCTGCAACACCCTTCGCCTTCATATAAGCAATCAATTTATTTCTATCTTCAATCTTTTCCATCAAAAAGTAATAGGTATGCCCATTGTGTTCACAACCCTCTGGTACCGTAGGTTGCGTGATCCATCCATTTGTCGCTAAGCCTTTTAAGCCGTTATGATATTGATTCCATAGACTCAAACGCTTGTCATTTATTTCTGTTGCCGATTCAAATTGAGCCAGTAAAAAAGCAGCTTGTATCTCCGAAGGCAAAAAGCTACTGCCCACAGCAACCCAACTATACTTATCCACTTCACCCCTAAGAAATTGATTTCTATTGGTACCCATTTCCCAAACAATTTCTGATTGCTCAATATAGCTTGGGTTATTCATAAGAATAGCTCCCCCCTCTCCAGAGCTATAGTTTTTTGTTTCATGAAAGCTATAAGTCCCAAAATCACCCAAGGTTCCTAGATATGAGCCTTTATATTTTGACATGACCCCTTGCGCAGCATCTTCTATAATTAACAAATGATGCTTATCCGCAATTGCTTTAATCGCATCCATCTCACAAGCCACCCCTGCATAATGAATCACACAGATCGCTTTGGTTTTTGGTGTTATCTTCTCTTCAATTAAATTTTCATCAATATTAAGTGTGTCCCGTCTAACATCCACAAAAACAGGCTTTGCTCCTCTTAATACAAAAGCATTTGCTGTAGAAACAAATGTGAAAGAGGGCAAAATCACTTCATCCCCTGCCTGAATATTTCCTAATAAAGCTGCCATTTCTAAAGCCGACGTACACGAGCTTGTCAGTAGCGCCTTGGGGCTCCCTAACTTTGACTCAATCCATTTTTGGCACTGAGCAGTATAAGCGCCATTTCCCTTTATGTGTCCCGAAGAAATAGCTTTTGCCACATATTCTTGTTCTTTGCCTGTTAAGTAAGGTTCATTAAACTTTATCGCTTTAAAAGCTGTATTCTTTTTTTTTATACTCATATTTGAAATAAGTTATAAAGTTCCTTCTCATTTTTCACGAATTTTACTTTCTGTTAAATATTTTAGCACTTCCAGATCTGCTATAAACTTTTCCGTAAAAATATTAGCTCCTTTTTCATTTAGATGAAGAGTGTTATAAAACAATTCTTTTCTATATGAAAGTAGGCTATCGCTATAATTCAAAAAAGGCACCTCATAACTCTTTGATAAACTAGAATAAAAAGAAATAACCTCCCCTCTATTTTCAGTAAAGTCTTGACCCTCTATATACTCAGGTGTATATACAAAAACAAGGCGAACACCTTCCTTTTGTACGTCCCTAATAAACTTTTTAAATAATTTAACGGTATTGGAATCCACACTAATATAATTACTGGTTTTGGTTTTTTTTGCGTCTTCTAAATTAGTATTCCACTTGCGATCGAATCCTTTAAAGCCCTTATATCTATAAGAAGAAGTATCGCTCTCAAACAAATGTTCCGAAAAGTTCTTTTCTCCTTTATATCTTATAAGTGGAATAAAATAATCTAACCTAGAGAAGCCCTTATAAGAACTAGTGAAATCAAAAATAGTCTTATTCCAAAGCATGTAAGGCGAAAACTGAGAGTAATTATATAACTCTGTTCTTTTTGACAAAGTAAAAACATCAAGAGAAAGAATAATCATTTTCGGATGTTTATTAAATTTAAAGTATTCTTTATGACGTAAATATTGCAAGTGAAAACTATGCCCATCAATCCCCAAATTATAAGTAGGCTTCTTTAGCTTACTTTCAAATATTTGAGGATTCAAATGAACCCATGCTCTTGAAGATCCATAAATAGCAATCTCAGCATCTATACTGCCTCTATAAATATCACTCCATACTTCATACTCACCAAGCGAAGTATTTGATTCTTTTAATCTACTAGAAATCAACAAATCAAGCGGATAGGAAAGTAGAGCTAACGGAAGAAAAAAAAGCAGGTTTTTTTTTATAAAAAGCTTCATAGGATTCAAAATTGAAAATAGATAAACTGCTGTGGTTTACCCGTAAAAAGAAAAAAGACGGCGACCATCAAATAATAAATTGCATATCGAAACGGTTTTTTCCACGTTAAACCTAACTTCGCTATTGCATACTGCTCCTTTCGACCAAACCATTCGACAATAGTAAACACTACAATTAAAATAAATGTATAAAAGGCTGTACGCATTCCCACAAAATAAGGTATTGAAAATAATGTCTTCGAAAAAACTGTAGATAAATAGCTTAAAGCATGTTCTATACTATTTGCTCTAAAAAACACCCATGCCAATACCGTTAAGAAAAACGTGAATCCTATTTTATAAAACTCCTGAAATGTTGCAAACCACCTCCCCGCTGCAACAACATCCAGATTCATTCTGTTTTTATTTAGCAAAAGCAAAGGAAGAAAATACACGGCATTTAATGCACCCCATATAATAAAGGTCCAATTTGCACCATGCCAAAAACCACTCACAATAAAAACAATAAAAATATTTCGTACATTCACCCAAACACCTGCACGACTACCACCTAGAGGGATATATAAATAATCTCTAAACCATGTTGTAAGTGATATATGCCAACGCCGCCAAAACTCCGCTATGTCTCTTGAAAAGTATGGGAAAGCAAAGTTTTGTTTTAAATCAAACCCGAATAATCTTGAAGTTCCTATAGCAATATCTGAATAACCCGAAAAATCCCCATAAATTTGAAAGGCAAAAAATAGGGCCCCCAATGCTAATGTACTACCAGAATAGTTTTCCGAATGATTAAAAATTTCATTGGCTATTTGTGCAGAGTTGTCTGCAATAACAGTTTTTTTTATCAAGCCCCATAAAATTTGCTTTAGTCCATCAACAGCTTTACGGTACTCAAAAACTCTTTTTTTATAAAACTGAGGCAACAAGTTACTCGCTCTTTCAATAGGGCCAGCAACAAGCTGAGGAAAGAAGCTTACAAATGCTGAAAATGCGACAAAATTATTTGTAGGCTGAAGCTTCCCTTTATATATATCAATTGTGTAACTTAGCGTCTGAAACGTATAAAAGCTAATGCCAACTGGTAAGATAATATTTAAAGAGCTGGCGCTGATCTCCTCTCCAAAAAACAAAAAAACCGTTGAAAAATTACTAAGAAAAAAATCATAGTATTTAAAGAACCCTAAAACACCAAGGTTTCCTAAAATACTCATCCAGAGTAATATTTTCTTTTTTAATAGATTCCTTTCCTTTGATAGCTTTATTCCAATTGTAAAATCGATCCACGTGCTAAACAATATTAGAGATAAAAACCTCCAATCCCACCAACCATAAAAAACATAACTAGCAACGACTATTAATGCATTTTGAAACTTTAAGTTTTTATATGCAACAAACCAATATAGAAAAAAGACAAGCGGTAAAAATAGGGCAAAATCTATTGTATTAAAAAGCATAGTTCTTTAATAATAAGTTCTAAACCCTAAAGCACCCTAACTTATTTTAAAAAGTTCTTTGCGCTAGGCTCTCACCTTTAATCAAAAAATTTCTACATTCTCCATCAACCAAACAAACTATGCAATTCGTTAACTTAAATCGCCAATATCAAAAACACCAACAAAGCATTCAGCAAAAAATAAGTGACGTACTTTCTTCAGGGCAATACATTCTCGGCCCTCAAGTTGAAGAGTTAGAAAACACTCTTTCTCATTACGTCGACAGCTCTCATGCAATTGGCGTTGCTTCTGGTACAGATGCTTTATTACTCAGCTTAATGGCGCTCGACATCCGCCCTGGCGATGAAGTCATAACCTCCTCTTTTACTTTTGTCGCCACAGGAGAAGTTATCCTAAGACTTGGGGCAATTCCCATTTTTGTAGATATTGATCCCCATTCCTATAACATGAATCCTATTCTTGTGGAACAAGCGATTACTCCAAAAACCAAGGTGATTTTAGCAGTTTCTTTATTTGGAGAGGCAACTTATCTAACGGCAATTAATCAAGTCGCCCAAAAGCATCAATTACCTGTTATAGAAGATGGCTGTCAATCCTTTGGAGCTCTTTGCAGCGGATCTCGTTCAGGAAGCCTCACAACGTTGGGGTGTACTTCTTTTTACCCTTCAAAACCCTTGGGGTGTTATGGGGATGGAGGCATGATTTTTACTTCTTCCCAGCCCTTAGCCCAAAAAATTAAACATTTAAGGGTTCACGGGGCTTCTACAGGAAACACACAACCAGGGCTTAACTCTCGACTTGATACTATACAAGCAGCTATTCTCTTAGCCAAATGGACTTCTTTTGAACAGGAACTAATCCTTCGGAAAAAGGCTGCTGAATTTTATATTGAAGAGCTATCCCATTTAGAAGCTGTCAAAACACCTTCCCTATCCCAACTCCCCACACACAGCTTTGCACAGTTCACGATTGAATGCCTTAAACGGGATCAACTACAAAACTATTTGAAAGCAAGGGGAATCCCCACTGGTGTTTATTATCGACAACCTCTACACCATCAACCCTTATTTCTTGCCACAAAAAAACAGGCGCTTCCTATGACAGAAGAAAAATCCAAGCGAGTGCTAAGCCTCCCGCTCTCTCCTTATATTACAAGGAAAGAACAAGAGGATGTGATTAAAAGTATAGGTGGCTTTTTTAGCTAAAAACTATCAGTAGCTATTAAACCTTTAAAGCTTCTTCGCCTACTTCTTGCCAACTCTTATCTTTTTCTAACAAAGGCATTATCTCATTAGTGATAAACTCTTCTGTGAGTTCCTCCGAGCGACCAACAAAGTCTTGAGGATTAACAATCGCTGCCGCAGCCTCTTTTGTCAGACCAAAAACAGAATCCTTCACAATGCGTTCGAGTAAATCATTCTCCGCCCCTTCTTCTTTAACCCGTCGCCCTGCTTCCATAGAGTGAACACGAATAGACTCGTGTAAGGCTTGTCTATCTCCCCCTCTTTTAACACAGGCCATAAGAATATTTTCTGTGGCCATAAAAGGGAGCTCTTTCATCAAATGATTTTCAATCATGTTAGGATACACCACCAACCCAGAAGCGATGTTTGTCGAAAGAATCAACATAGCATCTATCGCTAAAAAAGCCTGCGGAATTGCCAAACGTTTATTGGCAGAATCATCCAATGTGCGTTCAAACCATTGAGTGGAGGCCGTAAAATTTACACTACTGGTTAAGCCTTGTACAAAACGACTAAGAGAACAAATACGTTCTGAACGCATGGGGTTCCGCTTATAAGCCATAGCCGAAGAACCTATTTGTTGCTTTTCAAAAGGCTCTTCCACTTCTTTTAAATTTTGAAGTAAACGAAGGTCTGTTGCCATTTTAGCTAGAGACTGGGAGATACTAGACAACACTGCCATCACCCGACTGTCCACTTTACGACTATAGGTTTGTCCCGTAATCGTAAACTTTTTTGAAAAACCAGAAGCTTTTGTGACTTTTTCATCCAAGGCCTGAACCTTTTGATGATCGCCTTCGAACAGTGCTAAAAAACTCGCTTGGGTGCCTGTAGTGCCTTTAACGCCTCTAAAGCGCAGGCTCTCTAATACAAAGTCCAGTTCTTCCACATCTAAGGCTAATTCTTGTATCCATAAACACGCACGTTTACCTACGGTGGTTAACTGAGCAGGTTGATAATGAGTAAAACCTAATGTAGGCATTCCTTTATATTCCATGGCAAATTTACTGAGCTTTTGCAAAGTCATCATTAATCTTTTTTTGACTAACAAGAGACCTTCTCTCATTTGTATTAAGTCCGTATTGTCCCCTACATAACAAGAGGTTGCTCCTAAGTGGATGATTCCTGCCGCAGAGGGACATTGCATTCCATAAGCATGAACATGAGCCATCACATCGTGTCGGACTTCTTTCTCTTTTTTAGCGGCATCCTCAAAATTTATCTGCGTTTCAAATTGTTTTAGTTCTTCTATTTGCTTGTCGCTTACAGGTAAGCCCAGTTCCTTTTCTGCGATGGCCAACTTAATCCACAGGGATCTCCAAGTCTGAAATTTAAACTGAGGAGAAAAAAAGAAGCTCATGTCTTTTGAGGCATATCTTTTAATTAGGGGGTTTTCATATTCATTGCTCATAGTGATTCCTGTTTTTTTTTGAAAACTTAGCAATTAATCCGCCTCCTGCCATGGCCAACAACTAGGGAAATAATCCTCAAATTGATACTTAAAAGAAGTACAATTATTACAAGATTTATTACATTGTGCTCTTCTTTTAGAAAATTCATGAAAAATTCCTACATACGAACCCGAGCCAAACTGCTCACCAGACAATGGGCACGCTCCACTTATATTAAAAGTTCTACCCAACTACTGATGATTGCCATTGGGGTGGGCTTCCTTGGAGGCCTTGGCGCTGTTGTCTTCTATAAGGGGCTTCACTTTTTTACCGAATTTGTTCGAGACGAGAACCATGGACTTATTTCCATTTTGCCGTCTTACCTGCACTTTTTGATTCCCGCAGTAGGTGGACTTATCTCTGGATTACTTGTTTATAAGCTCGCTCCAGAAACAGAAGGACATGGCACCGATGCGATGATCGAATCCTTCCACAACAAGGGCGGCAAAGTCCGCACCCGAGTTCCTTTTGTAAAAGCTATTTCCTCCATCATTACTATCGGCACAGGAGGCAGTGCTGGTTACGAAGGTCCCACTGCACAAATTGGATCGGGAATGGGGTCGATACTTTCTCGCCTTTTAAAAGTTCCGGAAAAAATGGGTCGCTTAATTTTACTCGCAGGGACAGCCGCTGGACTAGGAGCCATCTTTCGAGCCCCATTAGGAGGCGCGCTTACTTCCGTCGAGGTTATCTATAAAGAAGATTTTGAATCCGAGGGTTTTCTCCCCTGCATTGTCGCTTCTGTTGTTGCCTACGCTACCTACACTCAAATCACTCATTCTACAGACGCTATTTTTGATATGCATGGCTTACAGGTTACTCGTCCTGTCGAACTTATCTTTTTTGGATTACTCGGTGCCCTCTGTGCGCCTTTATCTTGGTTCTATACAAAAGCCTTTTATGTTACTGTAGAAAAATTTCGTTCTTTTAACATTCCTCGGCATCTAAAGCCCGCATTGGGTGGGCTAGGCGTGGGCTTAATTGCTTATGTTTTTCCAGAAGCCATTGGAGGAGGTTGGGGTTATCTCGAAGAGATTATTCATTCTCATTATGCTACCTTTTTCACTATTTCCGTTTTATTATTGGTTGGGTTCTTTAAAATTGTCACGACCTGCTTAACTGTTGGTTCAGGGGGTTCGGGAGGCGTTTTTGGGCCGTCTCTATTTATTGGGGGAGTATTAGGAGGGTTTTATGGATTCTCTTTAAACTTAATCTTTCCCCATTTAATTGCTAACCCGTCCGCTTATGTGTTAGTAGGCATGGGAGCTTTTTTTGCTGGAGTAGCCAACGCCCCTTTGGCCTCTATTATTATGGTCTGCGAAATCACGGGCAACTACAACCTTTTAGCCCCTCTTATGTTTGCCAGCATCATACACATCATGCTTTCTCGAAAATGGTCTATCTACAAAAACCAACGGATGAATAAATTTGAATCCCCTGTGCATAAAAACGAATTAAATACGGATGTTTTAAGATCCATTACCATTTCAAATATCATGTCTCCTCAACAACAAATAACCTTTGTTAAACAAGGCGATGACTTGTCCGTTTTAAGAACTCTTTTAGAAGAAACGGATGTTGAAATTTACCCTGTGATTGGAGAAGCCGAAGAGGGCAAGGATGGCCTCGTTGTTGGACTATTGGGGATGAATGAATTACGAAAAGTTATTTTAGAAACTAGTGCGGCCCATTTGGTTATTGTAGAAGACATGATGACCCCTTTATATGCCTTGGGCATGGGCATGGATCTCCACGGTGCCTCACAAATCTTCTTGCGATCCAAGCAGAGTCAGCTGCCTGTGCTTGATGATCAGAAAAAAGTCATCGGGCTCATTCGCTATCAAGATATCATTCAGGCTTATGATGAAATGGTTCAAGATTAATTATGACTAGCCTACCCAAACGGGGGGAGTACACCTCTCCTCGGAACATTAAACAAGTTTATGTTTTAGGGGGCACTCATGGAAATGAAAGAACAGGGGTTCATTGTATTCAATACATGCAAGAAAACCCTACTGAGTTTCTTTTTGAATCCTTAGAAAAAGTCACCCCACTTTACTCTAATCTTCAGGCTATTTTAAGAAATTCACGGTATATTCATTCTGACCTTAATCGTTGCTTTCAATACGACTATCAAAATTCTGCGCCAATGACACCCCCTGATTCTAATAATATTGAAACTTCAAGGGCTTTAGAAATTCGTCAAAACCTTGAAGCGCTTCACAGGCCGACAGACTTTCTGATTGACTTACATACTACGACTTCAAATATGAAAAACTGTTTAATTGTTTCTGACAATGACCCTTGGACACAACATCTTTGCCAAATGGTTTCGGAACAAATTAGTGATTGCTATGTGCTTTATGAGAACATCTCAAGAAGGCAAGAAAAAACGTCTTCTTCCTTAGGGCTAAATCACATCACCCTTGAAATTGGTCCCATTCAACAAGGTGTGAGCTCTTACCGTAAGGTAAGGGAAATGCTGTCCATTATACGCCTTATCCTCCAATCCGTTGCAGCACTCAACGGCAAGGAAGAACTTCCCTCAAGCTTTTCTATGAGTAACTGTTACCAATCTATCCCCGATGTAATCGACTACCCCCGTAATTCTTTGGGGATCCCCACAGCCATGATTCACCCCCACTTTTTAAACTCCGATTACTTGCCCTTAAAAATAGGATCACCTCTTTTTGAAACGTATAGTGGAGAAGTCCTCTCATTTGGAGTTGGAGACTCCGAGTTTTTTGATAAAGCCTTAGTACAGCGGGTGAAACAAGGGGAAG